>NZ_JBNLYE010000442.1:0-2896 GCF_050172095.1 Bacillus sp. GMs2/2 | reverse complement strand
AAAGAATTGAATACACAATTTCAATCCTTTTTTTATATTATCAACACTTTAGCACATATTACTCTTAAGGAGTGATATGTATATGGATTTTCTTTCATCTGAATATTTGTCTGCCTTGCTTGCCATTATTGTAATCGATTTAGTGTTAGCCGGAGATAACGCCATTGTAATTGGATTAGCAGCAAGAAGATTACCGAAAGACCAACAAAAGAAAGTTATCATTTGGGGAACCATTGGAGCAATCGCTATTAGGGCCCTCGCTACCTTAGTTGTCGTTTGGTTATTAAAAATACCTGGATTACTCCTAATTGGTGGTGTACTTCTTATTTGGATCGCTTACAAGCTGATCGCTGAGGGCAAAAACCATGATATTAAAGCCGAAGAAGGATTTTGGTCTGCTATTAAAACCATTATTATTGCTGATGCGTTAATGGGCATTGATAATGTACTCGCTGTTGCAGGAGCTGCCCATGGTAACTTTTCTTTAGTAATCATCGGACTATTAGTGTCTATTCCAGTAGTCGTATGGGGCAGTACATTAATTTTAAAATGGGTGGATCGTTTTCCTGTCATCATTACGATCGGAGCAGCCGTTTTAGCTTATACTGCCGCGAAAATGATTGTAGATGAGAAGTGGTTCGCTGGATTTTTCGAAAGTAACCCTTTCGTTAAATGGGCATTTATCATTATTATCATCGTCGGTGTAGTTTTCTTCGGAAAGGCAAAACAAAAAGCAACAGCTGGTTCTGTCTCATAATGATGGTATATTTACAAATAAAAGGCGCTATTCATATGAATAGCGCCTTTTATTATTTAGCTTCCCCTTCCGAAGTCGTTTTTACCTTTGTTTTGTTTTTATCACGGTTGTTATAGTTATACTTCGAACGATCTACTGGAGTGAATCCTTCCGGTGTGTAGAATCGTAATAAGTCACCATTTACGACTTGGTCAGAGTATTTTAGTGAGTTTTGAACCATTTGTTCATTTTTCTTTATTTCATCTGTAAATTCTACAGGTTTTCCAGTAGTTGTATCATAGTATTTGCCGTTTAGTGCAGTAACTGTTGGGCTTACGTAGTTACCGTTACGGAACGCAACGACTTGTTTATGATCTGGTGATAATAAATCAGAACCGAATTGAACATAATTCTTTGTATCTGTACCTAGTAAGTGTAATAGCGTTGGAAGAACGTCAATTTCACCACCATATTGATGTTGTACGCCACCTTTCACTCCTGGTACACGAACGATTAATGGTACACGTTGTAACTGTGCATTTTCAAATGAGTTCATTTCTTTACCCATTACTTTTGACATTGCTGCGTTATGATTATCTGAAATGCCGTAATGGTCTCCGTACATAACAATAATTGAGTTATCATATAAACCAGATTGTTTCAAGTAATCGATGAAGCCTTTTACAGATTCGTCTAAATAGCGTGCTGTTTGGAAGTACGTATCTACTGATGAATCACCTGTTGTTGCTGGTTCAATCGTTGCTTCTGCCTTATCGATTGGATAAGGGAAATGGTTCGATAACGTAATAAACTTCGTATAGAACGGTTGTTTCAACGTTTGTAATAACGGAATAGATTCATTAAAGAACGGTTTATCTTTTAATCCGTAGTTTACTACGTCTTTTTCATTCATATCGTAGTATGACGCATCAAAGAATTTATTAAAACCAAATGATTTATAAATATCATCACGGTTCCAGAATGTTTTGTAGTTACCGTGGAATACTGCTGATGTGTATCCTTGTTGTCCTAAAATAGCTGGTGCTGATTGATACGTATTATGAGATTTCGTTGTAAAGACAGAACCTTGCGGTAAACCAAACATTGAATTCTCTAACATAAACTCCGCATCAGATGTTTTCCCTTGTCCTGTTTGATGGAAGAAGTTATCAAAATAAAGTGTATTCGCATCTTTTGTAAATGAGTTTAAGAACGGTGTAACTTCTTGACCATTTAATTTGTAATCAATTAAGAAGTTTTGGAATGACTCTAAATGAATGTAAATTACGTTCATTCCCTTTCCTTTACCGAAATACTCAGGATTTGGACTTGCATAAGTTGATGTTAAATAATTTCGTACTTCTGTCATATTATCACCATCAGCTAATGCTCGTTCTGTCGATGCTTTCGCACTTTGAATTCCATCATAAATTGTGTAGTTGTATGCACCTAAATATTTCACAATATAATTACGGTCAAACGTTCTTGTTAATAATTCAGGACGGTCAGACTCTGCAAGACCTAAGTTAACACTGAATAATAAAATACCTGCTACAAATACTAGAGATAATTTATGCTTCGCAACACGAATTGGTTTTGGATTTGCAAATTTTGTTGCGACTAACACAATTAATATAATCGTGTCTAAGAAGTATAATGGATCATAAAGATGTAGCAATGCAAGAATACTACCACCTAAATCTCCAAAGTTATTCGTTTGTGTTAATGTCGGGAACGTAATAAAGTCACTGAAAAAGCGATAGTATACTACGTTTGCGTATAAAAGAATCGACAATAACAAATTAATGATAATTAACCAAATATAAGATCGTTTCCCTTTTGCAAATAATGCTAGTCCTAAAAATAGAACTGCTGAACTAAGCGGGTTAAAAAACAGCAAGAATTTTTGGATTGTGTTTGAAATTCCTAAATTGAATTCTGTTACATAAGCTGCATATGTTTTGAGCCACAATAAAATAACGGCAAACAGAAAGAATCCAAAATGATTGCTTAACACACTTTTGCTCTTTAATAAGAACTGTTTCATTTCTCCACCTCTTTTGATCATCCAAGGCTTATTTTTTTATAAGTCTGTCTCTCTATTCAAATTTTCTTCTTCAAATAGATTATCTTTATTTAACTATATGAAGAATATTAGTA
>NZ_JBNLYE010000441.1:0-2928 GCF_050172095.1 Bacillus sp. GMs2/2 | reverse complement strand
AAATAATTTTCACATGGAAACTTTGTGAAATCCATAAAAGGATGATGAATAGAATATATAAGTTCTCCACCTGGCTTCAATACACGACGAAATTCTTGAAATACTTGATTCCAATTTTCTATATAATGAAGAGTTAATGAACTTACAATCACATCATACGTATTATCTTCAAATGGCAATGTTTCTTGCAGATCATGACAAAGGAACGTCGCTTCTTCTCCTATATTTTCTTTTGCTGCTTTTACCATTTCAGGACTTACATCAATTGCTGTAACATTTGCTCCTCTTCCTATGAATTGAGAAGTATACCATCCAGCTGCACATCCAGCATCTAATATCTTTTTTCCTTCTAGTTCCTTTGGAATAAGCTCCATCATCGCCGGTCTTTCATAATAACTGTTATATGGATTTGCGAAATCTAGATTTTCTTTATATGTACTCGCTAATTTATCATACGTATCTTTAATCGAATCTTTCATTACACACACTCCTAATACATATTAATCCATTAACTCCTGCTGCTTTTTCTTTGAAAATGATTGTAGTACTAAATCATACGACCAATCAATCATTTTATTAATTTGCTCCTGCTCTATACCCTTATGAATATAAACGGTATTCCAATGTTTTTTATTCATATGATACCCTGGAATAATTGTTTCTGGATAATCTTCTCTTATTCTTAATGCGACTTCTGGATCACACTTCAATGTAATCGCAGCCTTTTCACCTTCTTCATGATTTACTATCGCAAATATTTTATTATTAAGCCTCATACATGTTGCACTCCAGCCATCTGGAGAATCTTCTGTCGCTTTTCTTTTCGATAAACAGTACGCTCTTGTTGCATTCATTTTAATTGGCACCTCTTATTCTTTCCCTGTTTGATTACGATGCATCACAATTTGCTTCGTTGCTTGAAATTGCTGCTCACCGTAAAACTTTATTAGCTTCTCTCCGCAAAATAGACTAACAATATCAATATGAGATATTTCTCGAAGTAATATTGTAAGCATTTTCTCTCCAATACCTTTATTTCTTACATTCTCATGTACGACAACATCTTCAATGTATGCTCGAAAAACACCATCAGAAACGACTCTAGCAAATCCAACTAATTCATTTTCTTCCCATACTCCAATGGCTATGCTATTCTTTAACATTTTTTCAATATCGACTTCTTTTCTTTCTAGCCACCAACCGACAGAATCATAAAGCTTCTTTATTTTTTCTACACAGATTGGTTGTTCTTGTTGCAATTTATACGTGTACATATGCTTTCTCCCATCAATCAGTATACATAATATTATTATAATCTCTTTTCAAAAAAGTGCTGACTATGACCTTTCGGATGATCTTCAACGATACCATACTCTCGGTAACCATGCTTTTTATAAAATTCTGGCGCTTGAAAACTAAATGAATCTAGCAATATTAATCTGCACCCTTTTTCCTTCGCAATTTCTTCAATTTTATGTAAAAGTTGGCTCCCCCAACCGTCATGACGAGCTGATTTATCAACCCATAAAAAGTCGATATGAAGATGATAAAAATACATCGTACCTGTTACACCACCAAATATTTTTCCTTCTTCATTTTTTACTACGAGACTTACTTCTTCCATCGGCTGTTTTACTTCATCTGTTAAGATGGACATATTATATTGAATGACTTTATTTTTAATGTATTCTCCTTCAATACGTGTACCGTTCTCTATATGTTTCATATACATTGCTTCCTTTCAACTTAGTAAGCTACATTTTATTTTTCCCCTTTAAAATACTAATCAAAACGAATCCACCATATGTAACAAAGCATGAAAAGCCAATTATCCCTGGTACAGAGACATAGCCTACCCTTATGTAACTTATAACTGCAAAACAAGCGATAGACAATGAAATAGATAGCCAAAATATAACAGCTATTTTTCTTCGTCCTCGTTTCGATGTACTTTCTTTCTCTTCAGAAACACGTGTGCCAAAAAGCAATACAATACAAATAAGAATTGCTGCAAAGTAAATTGTATTTAATGACAAATTGTGATCATATAGTGCGATTCCAACTTCAAGAGCAATAATCGTTAAAATTAAAATAATGATTGTTGAAGTCTTTAAGTTTCTTTTCAATCGCTCACTCCTAGCATGCTTTCACTATATTCTTTGTATATGTACTTTAAAACTACTGCAAAAGCTTCATCTACCTCTTTATTTTCACGGCGATTCGGTAAATCTTTTCCCCCAATCACATAAAGAAGTGGAAATTCGTTAAACATTCCTATAATACCAATATTTATTGTAGCTGTGAGTAATCCACCTGTCATATGAGCTATATGATAATATGGAATTTCTTCATACTCTCCTTGCTGTCTTACCATGCCGCTAATAATTGGTTCCCATAATTCTGGTTCTGATTTATAACCTTGAAAGGTTTGTATGAAAAGGGCAAGAACTTCACTTAATTCTCCAACATTTTTCTCATCTCTAGCATTCTCTTGTATATGAATTTTTGAAAAGTACGTTTGTGCGTACATTTTCACAGCATCCCATCCACCACAGTGCATTACAACTGACTGTGCAACGTAACTATCATGACAAGCAATCATTACCTCTACCGCTTCACTAAGTGTTAAAGAAGTTCTTCCTTGTAAATGCGGATATAACTGCGCACTATCTTCATGTGGATTAAATTTAATGTAATGAAGTATATCATTCCAATTATGTTTATTTTCCTTCACCATTTGCGTTACTACAAATCCAATGACTAATTTTGCTGCTGATGCTAACGGAATATTTAATTCACTATTATACGAAGCAACTATACGATTATTTTTTGTAGAATAAATTGCCATTCCCACATAATTAGATTGTACCTCTTTTATTTTATTTATAACAGTTTCCATTTCTATCCCTCTTTTTATATCGTTATATT
>NZ_JBNLYE010000440.1:0-2930 GCF_050172095.1 Bacillus sp. GMs2/2 | reverse complement strand
ATAATTAGACATAGCTTTTGTACACTCCCATCTTACCTACATACAGGTCATCTAGGCAGCATTTTTGTTAGATGTTCTATTTAAAACAATGCTGTTTATAATATATATTTCCCCTTAACACCCATATACAATATATTTACAAATATCAAATACAAAATCTATGAACTTAAAAAGTTATACCTACTTAACTTATTACACACCTTTATATGCTTGTTTATATACTTCTTTTAATTCTGAAATCAATGGAAGTTTCGGATTTGCTGGTGTACATTGATCTTCAAATGCTCTTTCCGATAAGACATCCACAACATTGTCAAATGCTTCTTGTTTTACTCCTTGTCCTGCAATACTCATATTAATATTTAATTCTTTTCCAAGGCTGATAATTGCTTGCACAAGAGATTCTACCCCTTCTTCTACTGTACTTGCTGGTAGCCCCAATGTTCTTGCAATATATGCATAACGTTCATCTGCCACAAAATGCTCATATTTTGGGAACAATGCATGTTTTCTCGGCTTAATGGCATTATAGCGAATTACATGTGGCATTAAGATTGCGTTAGCGCGTCCATGTGGAATGTGAAATTCTGGCCCAAGCTTATGCGCCAAACTGTGATTAATACCAAGAAATGCATTTGCAAAAGCCATACCTGCAATTGCAGAAGCATTATGCATTTTTTCACGTGCTTCTTCATCATTTCCGTTTTTATATGCTCGCGGTAAATATTTAAATACTAGATCAATGGCTTTTAAGGCCAATCCATCTGTATAGTCATTTGCCATAATAGACACGTATGCTTCAATTGCATGTGTTAACACATCCATTCCAGTGTCTGCTGTTACATGAGGTGGCACTGTCATTACAAACTGTGGATCAATAATCGCTACATCTGGTGTTAATTCATAATCAGCAAGTGGATATTTTATATTATTTTTTTTATCTGTAATAACCGCGAATGGTGTCACTTCTGACCCTGTTCCTGATGTTGTTGGAATCGCAACAAATTGTGCTTTTTGCCCTAATGTTGGAAACTTACATGTACGTTTTCTAATATCTAAAAACTTTTGTTTGATTCCAAAGAATGTTGTTTCTGGATATTCATAAAATAGCCACATTCCTTTTGCTGCATCCATTGCTGAACCTCCGCCCAATGCAATAATTACATCAGGTTTGAAGCTTCTCATCATCTCAGCACCCTTGAATACTGTTTCATCTGATGGATCTGGTTCTACCTCTGAGAAAACACCTACTTTTACATCATTTAAATGCTGTTGTAAGTAATGTGTAACTGTGTCCACATATCCCAGGTCTACCATTCCTGGATCCGTTACAATGAATGCTCGTGAAATGTTTGGCATCTTAGCTAAATATTGTGTCGCATGTTTTTCAAAAAAAACCTTAGGTGGTAATTTGAACCATTGCATATTATTTTTTCTATTCGCCAAACGCTTTACATTTATTAAATGTGTAGCTGTTACGTTTTGAGAAACAGAATTTTTACCGTATGATCCACAACCTAATGTTAAAGATGGAATAAATGCGTTATATATATCACCAATCCCACCTTGTGCTGATGGTGAATTTACAATAAGGCGACAAGCTTTCATTCTTAAACCAAATTGTTTTTGTACTTCTTTATTTGTAGAATGAATAACCGCTGAATGCCCTAAGCCACCTAAATTTAACATTTCTTCACAGTATTTAAATCCTTCTTCTTGTGAATTTGCTTTGATACAAGCTAATACTGGGCTCAATTTTTCACGTGATAGTGGATATTCTGCACCCACTCCCTTAATTTCAGCTACAAGTATTTTTGTATCTTCTGGTACCTTAATGCCTACTAATGATGCAATATAATGTGCTGATTTCCCAACGATATCACTATTTACTGCACATGTATTTTCATTAATAACAAGCTTCTCTAATTTTATTCTCTCTTCTTCGGTAACAAAATAACAATTGTTGTCTTGCATTTCTTTTTTTACACTATTATAGATTTCTTTATCTACAATGATTGCTTGTTCAGAAGCACAAATCATACCATTATCAAATGTTTTTGATAAAATTAAATCATTTACAGCTCGTTTTACATGTGCTGATTTCTCTAAATAACAAGGTACATTCCCAGGTCCTACTCCTAAGGCCGGTTTCCCTGTAGAATATGCTGATTTCACCATTCCAGCACCCCCGGTTGCAAGAACAAGTGCAACCCCCTCATGGTTCATTAATCTTTTTGTTGCCTCAACAGAAGGTTTTTCGATCCATTGAATGCAATTCTCTGGTGCCCCTGCCTTAATTGCAGCATCTCTTAAAATTTTAGCCGCTGCAACAGAGCAACGCTGAGCAGATGGATGAAAAGCAAAAATAATTGGATTTCTTGTTTTCATTGCAATAATTGCTTTAAACATAGTAGTTGAAGTGGGATTTGTTACTGGTGTCACACCAGCAACTACACCTACTGGTTCGGCAATTTCAATGACTTCTTCATGTGGATCTTCATGAATAATTCCTACAGTCTTATCTTTTTTTATGCTATGCCAAATATATTCAGTTGCAAATATATTTTTTGTACATTTATCCTCATACACACCTCTACCAGTTTCCTCTACCGCCATTTTTGCTAATGGCATATGTTGGTCTAATCCAGATAGTGCCATTTCATGAACAATATGATCTACTTGCTCTTGCGTATAAGATTCTAGTGCTTTTAGTGCTTCTTTTCCATTTTCAACTAAAGTATTAACAACTTCTTGTACATCATTTTCATCTTTAATTACTACGTTGACCATTGCTTGTACTTCTTTTTCATCTGTCTTGTTTGTCATATTAAAGCCTCCAGATCACTATAAAAATAGATTTAAAATGTTGGAACTTATTGTTTTCATCTTGCCTATTAAGTAAAAGCTCAAATAATGTGAAGTATTTCACA
>NZ_JBNLYE010000439.1:0-2943 GCF_050172095.1 Bacillus sp. GMs2/2 | reverse complement strand
TTTAAAGGTGCAATTTGTATTTTATCTGCATAGATTTCAACATCTGGCAATAATTGATTTTGAATCAAATGATTTACCTTAGAGAGTTGCTCTTCCATTAACTCAAATCGTTCCTGTAAATACTGATTTATGTTGGTTGGAATTGTTAGTGGAACTTGATGTTTCTCCTTTAATTCTTTCCATTTTTCTTGAGGTAAAAGATATTCTTCAAAATCTTTATATTGTCTACTTCCTACAACCCACATGTCCCCAGAACGAAGATGATTACATAATTCTGAAAAGATACCGAACTCATAGTAATGACGATCAATACCATTCTCTTTAATTACATGCTTGAACCATTTCGATTTGAGAAAATCCATTGGAGCTGTTTCAGGGATTTTTCTTTTTCCTGTTTGGTTTATTTCTTTCAACATCTCTAGGGCCTGAAATAAAGTATGGCTCGCTTTAGAGGCTTTAAATACATACGTTCTTAATAATCTAGGTGCAAACTTCCGGAAATGTCCATAATGATTATCTAGTAGATCTAAATAGTCAAATTCTGCTGGTCTGGATAGTTCTTCAGCCTGTTCTACTGATTGTACAAATTGTTCCCACGAAATGATAGATTGTAAAGATTCAAATGGGTCTTGTTCTAATTCTTTTGCTTCAATTAAAGCCTTTCCAACTTTTGCGTATAAACGAACCTTTTCATTAATCGCTTTTCCGTCCTTTTGAAAATGTTCCTTATGTTTCTTTTCTCCACGATTAAACATTCTACCCATTAGTTTTTCAAGCATCTCTATTCCCTGATCTGTTAAAAAAGCATATATATGAATGAGAAAAGCCATAAGAGTTGCATGTCGTTTGAGCTCATGAAACCTAGATAAATGTTGATTAGAATAACGTGATCCTTCACGTGCCATCTGTAGCAATCGATTCTGATGCACTTCTCTGCCGTTCTCTAAAGGTAAATTTAATTCTTGGATAAACTCTATTCGATCCATAATCTTGTGAAAATTTTTAACGGAAACAACACCTGAAGGTTGTCGAAGCCATGATAAATACGAAAACCTGTATCCTTTTCCTACACTTAATAACTTGTCTAGTTGCTTACATTGAGAAGAAGTAAGATTTCTTGTTAATTGTTTAAAAATCTTTCTATGTGCTCGTTCACGTACAGCCCATGCTACATGTTCAACTGCATATATGGCTGGAAGAATGATTTTTCTTTTCCTCATTTCTGTAATAAGAGCATCTACTAAAAGATGGCCTTGATCTGTTTTCATTGCCATTGGGAGAAGCCAACGTGCTAGCTCTCGATATTCTTTTAAAGTAAATGTCCGAAATCCTAATGTATTTCTGATTTTACTCAAGTGTTCTCGCCGCGTTGCATCACGCCCACGTGCATAGTTCTGTATAGCTGAAGGTAAAATTCTTAGTTGTTTAGCAATTGTATGTACAATAAAATCTGGAATTGTTTCATTTGCAGATAATGGTCTCCCAGGAAAGCGTAAGTAAGAAATTTGTATGGCAAAACCTAATCGATTGGCAGCACCGCGTTGTTTATTTATAATTTGCAATTCTTCATCAGATATTGTGTAATATCGTAGAATTTCTCTCTCGTCCATATGCTCAGGAACTTCATAAAAGTATTCCCTTTGTTCTGCAGTAAGAAGCTCTCTCGTTTTCAACTTCCCATTTCCCTTCGTATAGTTGTAGTATTTATTGTAGGGGTAGTTAAATATTTCAGAAATTAAAATTATTCATATTTAAGTAGATAAAATATATATAATAGAATGTGCCTAGTTAACAGTTACATATGCAACTGTCATCGCCCTCCTATGCTAAAGGGCTCCTCTTTTCATTGCGTTTCTATTTTGTCCTCCTTAACATGTATTGAGGTTTTTTCATGAAATTATATGCAAACAAAAAGAAAAGCGAGCTCTTTTATCTCGCTTTTCTTATATACAAGGGATTTAATGACAGATTATTTATAGTATACAATAAATATGTACAACATATATCCATTTTACTATTTTCTCAATACCGATTTTGATACTATTACATTATATTTATTATTATATATTTACTATATGTTTTTTAGACTAAAAAACATACGGACCGAACTTTTTATGTTAATTAGACTACATGGTTGTAAGAAAGGATTGTTGGTAGAATGGTATTTACAGATTTAGAACGCTCTCTACAACAGGGGTTTCTCACTGATATTCGAGGAATTGTTCGTACGCTTCTTCAGGATATGGACTATGTTGTTGTAGAGGAAGATAGATCTTTTATTACGGATGCGTTTGTCGAGCAAGTAATAGTCCATCTAGAAAAAACACGTTTTTTTCAGAAGTGGATAGAAGTGGATTTTTCTGCTGTTGAGCTAACAGAGCTATTGCAACAGATGGAACACTCTATGCGGAGAAGAAAGTCTACCTTAAGACAGCGGAACTATTTTAACAGTTTACTACATGATTTAAGTCTGCGAGAAGATATTCCAAAGGATTATTTATGTATGAAAAAGAGACTATTGCAATTGGAGCACCTGAAGGAACAGCAGAAAAAGGAAAAACTTCAAAATTCGGTCTCTACGAAGCAAATTAAAGTATTAAAAATTTCTTGGAGGAAAACGTTTGGACACGCATTAGAAATACCAGAGAATATAAAACAGAGTGAAGTAAATGAGTTATTTAGTAAGATACAAAGAGGAAATAGGGAGAATTTTGAGGAATAATATAGTTATAAGAATATAGATACTTAGATGAAGCCCTTGCATATATAAAACATTGGCGGAACAAATAGATGATATTAGGATATAAAAAACGTTCATCCAAAAAGGGGAAGAGATTATGCCAAAAGCTTTCTATATGGATATTGAGTATTACGAGAGACCTGCAGATATATTGCGGATGCTTGGACATCCTATGCGTTTGATGATCGTTCGAGAATTAATTT
>NZ_JBNLYE010000438.1:0-2946 GCF_050172095.1 Bacillus sp. GMs2/2 | reverse complement strand
CGATCTCTAAAGCTACATCTGTATAGGTATTATCATTACCTATATTTAAAATTACTTCACATTGACGCAATCTCAATTCAAAGAGCATGATAGAATCATGATAAACTTCAGGATTTGATTTCATTTTATGTAACATCTCTTGTTTTTCTTGTATTTCTAATTGCGTATTTTCTACAGCTTGCTTTAAGGAGTTAAATGGATTCCTAAAGAATATATGAAGATCTCGCTCTTGTGTGTTTTCAAACAGCTCAAATTGCAAGAAAAATTTCTTCATAATAGAAGCCGTTACTTCAGTATAATCTTCATTTTCTACATACTGTTTATATTTGTTATGTAGCATAGATTTATTTTTAGGAAGAACTCCAAATAATTTACCGGCACTTTTTAGTAAAAATTGTGCTGGCGTAAATCGACGTAAAATATTTACTTCATCCATTTGTATTCTAGTCGTCATCCTGTCAGTATCTCTGCGCCAGTCATCAAGCACTTTAAAGTCACATTCTAACTGTATTTTATTTTCTCCAAATAGTGAATTAAGCCCTTCACTAAGTTCTTCTAAATACGTTTGACTTTGAAGAAGCTCATTATTAGAAGTTGCAATCCAATTTTGCATAGAAAGAGCAAGATTAGGTAATACAGTTTGTTCTAAATATTTATGCACTCTTTCATTCATTGCTTTATTTAGTTCCGTATCCATGTGCCCGAAATCACTTTCTTCACTAATTATATTAGAACAACTCTTTAATATCTTCGGGATATTTTCAGTAAGATCATTCGTAATTTCAGTCTTCATTGAACGATATGATTGTGTAATGAAATGAATTTTTTCCCTCTCAAATGCAGTAAGGTTATTAATGCTACCGTTTAATTTCACTAGCATATCTTCATTCCAATTAATAGCATCCACTAGATTGTTTTCTTTCTCAATACGTTTATCCAAAAGATATGTAATTGTTTTTCGAATGAAATATAATAACTTTTCAGTACGTTCTGCATCGATATGTTTATGATTAAAGTTAAAATGAATAAACTCAGTTAAATCATTTAATTGTTGACTACTTGTATATAACGAAGAATAAGGGAAAATTCTCGCATGTGGGAAATATGTGTTTATTCTCGCTGCCGTATCATGTAATACCCTTTTCACCTCTGCTTCACTGTAAATGTTATCGATTTTATTTAATAAGAAATGAATTTGTAAATTTGGCGTATGTTCTTGAATACTTAATAGAATGTCACGTTCTTTATCAGTAAAAGGTGAATCCGCATTCAATACGAACAGTAATTCGTCTACAGAATTTAAATATTCGAATATCTCATCTCTAGTGTCGTTATTTCTATTAAAGCCAGGTGTCACTACAAATGTAAGTTTATTTTCATTTAAAAATCTGCATGGTAATTTAAATTCAACACACGCTCTATCTCTATATGTTTGATGGTGCTGAGACATCATATTATGGTAATCAGTGATATCTTCCGTTGTTGTAATTGCTGAGTCTGTTATAGCGTTTATTTCTATATGAGCATCATTTTTTAAAACTACTACATTTGAAATTGATTTTTCTAATATATTCTCTCCTAATATAGAGTTAATAAATGTAGTTTTTCCGTTCCCTGAAGTTCCCGTTACTAAAATACGATTTGTTCTTAAATCTGCGAGCTCGTCAACTAACCATTTAAATCGGTGACCTATTTCTATATTCTGCTTTTGTGCCCACTGTGTAATAGATTCAAAAAGGTGTAAGCTGTACTCTAAGCCATTTACATGATTAATAGAATGTGACAGTAAGTTTTCCGCATGTTCTATATTTGCTGAATCTATTTTGGAAGGGAAAATCTCATCCCATGCCAATACAGCTGCAGATGGAAATACAGCATAAGATGGATTGACTACCTTTAACCAATTTGCTAACAGATTTGGTATGATATCGTTTAATTGTCTAAGCGTATATTGACCTTGAATTAATGCAAAGTACGTTTCTTCGTAAAGAGCAGAAACTTTGTTCCATATATCGGACGAATGTATTTCAATATGTAAGAAAAATTCATTTATTGTATTAAGCCATAATAAATAATTTGGTTCATCTTTATAACTGTTCCAAAGTGATGAAACCATTTGTGTAAATTGTACTTGATCTACATTATTTAATGTAGCTAATGCATCATAAAAATAGTCTGGTGAAATATGTTTAGTAAACCCTTTATCGATATATCCTTTTAACACCTCAAACCACGGATACGACTCTATTCGAATTAACTCATTCACAGCAAGCTCTACTGCACTATCAAAATCTTGCTGTTCCTCATAAAAGGAACGGGCAATTTTTGTGACATTCGGATAATCAGGATTTAAAGAAACTGCTTCTTTAATAACACCGAAAGCTGAGTCAAAATTATTTTGCTCAATGTAAAGAGAAAGTAATTGTAGTCTAATTTCGGTCATCAATATTTTATTATCAGTAGTAATGGAAGTATAAATATTTTCAGCATATGGTAATTGATTAAGTTCGAAATAAGCATCCGCAATATTTTTTTGTGCCCATGGTGCTAATTCATTACTAACCTTCTCCCATTTAAAAATAGCTGCTTCAAAATCTTGATGACGATAATAAAATTCACCTTGTGCAAAACGAATATAAGACCCATCAGAAATCTCATTTTTTTCTTCGTTTACATAAGCTTGTCCAAGTACGTCAAGAGTTGGTTTTGTTTCATTCTCCATTAGAAATGTTTCATAATACATCTTTTTTATTAATTGTTTTTCTAATCTCATCTTTTCCCCCACTATATCTTGAAAATAAATTTTTAAGATATGTCAATGCTTTTTGTATGTATGCTTTTTATCTTAACAAAGAATATCTTTTGGAAAATTTCATTTTCCTTTCATTTTTCAAGTTAGATTGAATTTTTATGAGAAAAGTTTCAGTTTTTTTTCAATTCCCTTTC
>NZ_JBNLYE010000437.1:0-2957 GCF_050172095.1 Bacillus sp. GMs2/2 | reverse complement strand
AAAACAGCCCTTTAATTCACTATGTTTCCCCATGTCATCACACCATAAACTCCCAATTCATTTTACGTTATCACACCATCCATTGCATAAAGGCATATAATTTGCATTAAGGAAACTTTCGTGTTCAAATAAAATTATCACATAACATATTTAAATGTATTGAAATAATGAGTAAGAATAAATACAATAATTTCATCAAGTTAACATTTTAAAGGGGAAAACTACTATGAATAAAGATATAACAAAAGATGAACATCTCCCTTCTGAAAGTACAACTGTACAATCAGCTCACTTAGCTTTAAGTGGAGAAACAAAAGGCTGGAAAAGACTGTTACCATTTTTAGGACCCGCTTTTATCGCGTCCGTTGCTTATATTGATCCTGGCAACTTTGCTACAAATATCGCAGCTGGTTCACAATATGGATATTTACTATTATGGGTTATACTCGCTTCTAACTTAATGGCTGTATTAATCCAAACTTTATCAGCTAAATTAGGAATTGCTACAGGAAACAATTTACCCGAAATAGCTCGTGAAAACTTTCCAAAGCCTGTGTCTATCGGCTTATGGATACAAGGTGAACTAGTTATTATGGCTACAGATTTAGCGGAATTTATTGGAGCTGCTTTGGGGCTTTACTTACTATTTGGAATCCCGATGCTACCTGCCGCTTTAATTACTGCAGCCGGATCATTTATTATTCTTGAGTTTCAACGTAGAGGATTTCGTCCACTAGAAGCTATTATTACAGGAATGATTTTCATTGTAGTAATTGCTTTTGGGATTCAAGTTTTTTATGCAAAACCAGAATTAAGTCCCCTTCTTTCAGGACTATTTATTCCAAAATTCCAAGGTGTAGACAGTATATTACTTGCAGCAGGGATTTTAGGTGCAACAGTTATGCCACATGCAATATACTTGCATTCTGCATTAACACAACGCCGCGTGGTCGGAACAACTGACGAACAAAAGAAAAAGATTTTTCGTTTCGAATTTATCGATATTATTATTGCAATGGTTATTGCTGGAGCAATTAATGCAAGTATGTTAATTGTTGCTGCTGCACTATTCTTTAAAAACGGCTTGCACGTTGAAGATTTAGATGTTGCTTACACTCAATTTACCAATTTAGTAGGTCCTGTATCGGCTGCATTATTTGGGATTGGACTTTTATCAGCAGGACTATCTAGCTCTTCTGTCGGTACAATGTCGGGTGATATTATTATGCAAGGTTTCATTCGCATGCATATTCCGTTATACTTACGCCGATTTATTACAATGATTCCACCATTAGTTATTATCGCTTTAGGTGTAAATCCAACTTACGCTCTAGTCATGAGCCAAGTCGTCTTATCATTCGGTATTGCATTTGCGCTAGTACCACTTATTATGTTTACAAGTAACAAAAAGATTATGGGTGCACTCGTTAACCACCGTATAACAACATTTATCGCTTGGATAATTGCAGCACTCGTTATCATTTTAAATATCTTCTTACTGTATCAAACATTTGTAGGATAATGAAAAAGGGTATTCCAATTTTAATTTGGAATACCCTTTTTGGATGAAATGATTTTCTTCTAGTTACCACTTATGTATGTCCCTCTTTCCGGCATCATGACACCATTTTCAGTTCGAAAGTAAAGTGGCAATCCTTCCGCAAAAAACATACTTACCTTAGACGGATTTTGCCTTTGATGATGGATATGTAAATGTGGCTCACTTGAACTTCCTGAGTTACCGACTTGAGCAAGAAATTCTCCTTCATTTACACGTTGTCCTTCTCTAACTTTAATGGACCCTTTCTTTAAGTGGGCAAGAATCAAAAATGTCTCTGTTTCATCTATCCGTAAATATATGTAATTCCCTGCCATTGACTGAAAATCATCCAATCCGGGAATTAAATCTTTTTCATCATTATTGATTGATACAACCGTCCCAGAAGCTGGTGCCATTACTTTCGCTCCATATATTCCGTAATCCTCTAACTTACTACTTTTCACTTCAGCAGGTGGAATGAGGATATCATATGCCCACCTTTCATTTGGCTTTATAACATGATAGTTCGTTTCTAACTGATCACCGCCCCAGCCTATTAATGCTCGTTCATTCAAAGGAACACGAACTACTGCTTTAGGACTCATAGATTGTATATCTGCTGGGTAAGCAATTCTACCTATATTAGCAAACCAACCGACAGGCCAAGCTCCAATGATAGAAAACAGAATGATTAAAAATAGCGTTCTATCTATCCGCTTTCTAAAAATGCCTTTCCAAAAAAATATTATTACTGATCCTATCAAGAGGAAAACTGAAATAAAACTAAAAGCCTGAATACTCCACCAAACAAAAACTGATGTAACACCATTAGCTACATAAACTAAGATCCAACTTATAATTAAAAAAGAAACTATAATCACTAATAAAAATTTCTTCCACATGTCGCATCCCTACTCTCATATCCTTTTTCTCAATGATACAAAGTAAAAATTACGACATATAAAAGAAATACTTACGACTTTCTTACTTTTTTATACTGCGGTAATTTCACAGTGAAAACTGTTTCTTTATCGTTACTACGTACAGTTAGATCCCCTTGATGGAGCTCGGCTATACTTTTTGAAATTGCAAGCCCCATTCCTTTCCCACCAGTATAAGAACTACGTGATTTTTCACTACGATAAAATTTCTCAAAAACGTAAGGAAGGTCCTCTTCCGGAATACATTGTCCAAAATTTTTAATTTCTACTTCAACATTCATTGTTTTATTAGAAATTCCAATTACAATTTCCTTTCCATCTTTTCCATACATAATACTATTACCTATTATATTTTCAAATAGTCTCACTATAAGTGCCACATCAACTTCTACATACAGCACTTCATCACTTTTAATATAAAAGCTCATATTAGCATCATCTAATTGTGGTACAAAACCAATCATGATTTGTTCAAT
>NZ_JBNLYE010000436.1:0-2991 GCF_050172095.1 Bacillus sp. GMs2/2 | reverse complement strand
GAAGGTGACACCATGTATAAAGAACCATTTCAACCGAATTATGAATATGCGCTTGAATGTGATAAACATGATGAACTGAAAGATTTTCAAACTGAATTCTATAAAAAAGAAGGAACGATATATTTAGATGGAAACTCATTAGGACTACTTTCAAAAAGAGCAGAGAAATCGTTACTTACTTTGCTAGATTCATGGAAAGAGTATGGCATTGACGGCTGGACAGAGGGTGAGCATCCTTGGTTTTTTCTCTCGGAGAAATTAGGTGAGTTGACTGCACCTCTTATTGGAGCTTTACCAGAAGAAACTATTGTAACCGGTTCCACGACGACAAATATACACCAAGTGATTGCCACATTTTATGAGCCGAAAGGAATACGTACAAAAATTCTTGCGGATGAATTAACATTCCCGTCAGATATATATGCACTTCAAAGTCAAATTCGTTTAAAAGGATTAGATCCAGATGAGCATTTAGTAAGAGTGAAAAGCCGAGATGGTAGAACACTTTCTGAAGAAGATATTATTCATGCGATGGAAGATGATATCGCTTTAATTTTATTACCTTCTGTTTTATATAGAAGTGGTCAAATTCTTGATATGAAACGTTTAACAACGGAAGCTCATAAACGCGGCATTCATATCGGATTCGATTTATGTCATTCAATCGGTTCTATTCCACATTTTTTCAAAGAATGGGATGTTGATTTCGCCATTTGGTGTAATTATAAATATTTAAATGCAGGACCTGGTGGCGTTGCAGGAATTTATGTAAATAGTAAACATTTTAATAGACTGCCAGGGTTGTCTGGATGGTTTAGTTCTAGAAAAGATAAGCAGTTTGATATGGAGCATACATTAACAGCTGCTGATCATGCGGGTGCTTATCAAATTGGTACACCTCACGTATTAAGTACAGCACCGTTAATTGGTTCACTTGAAATTTTCAAAGATGCTGGTATTGAACGTTTACGCGAAAAATCTTTACACATTACAAGATATATGATGAATTTAATTGATCACGAATTAAAAGATTTCGGATTTACAATTGGAAATCCATTAGAGGATGAAAAACGTGGGGGGCACATATATTTAGAGCATGCAGAAGCAGCACGTATATGTAAAGCGCTAAAAGCAAATGGAGTAATCCCTGATTTCCGAGCACCTAATGGAGTAAGACTGGCGCCGGTCGCTTTATATAACACATATGAAGAAGTGTGGAAATCTGTACAAATATTAAAGAAAATTATGAAAGAAGAAGAGTATAAACAGTTTGAAAATAAGCGAGAGGTTGTGGCATAAGCATGAAAACATCAGAGTGGATTGATATTTCACAACCGCTAAATAATGATATTGCAACGTGGCCAGGAGACACACCGTTCTCATATGAAGTTTCATGGTCAAAAGAAGAAAGTGGCTCGGTAAATGTAGGAAAGTTAACGATGAGTATTCATACAGGTACTCATATTGATGCACCATTTCATTTTGATAATGATGGAAAGAAAGTATTAGATTTAGATGTTCAAGTTTATGTTGGCCCAGCACGGATTATTGACGTTTCTAATCTTGAAAGCATCGGAAAAAAAGAACTAGAAAGTTTTCACTTAGAAGGTGTAGAACGATTATTATTACGTACATCTTCACATGGGAAAGCTGAAGAATTTCCAGTTGTGATCCCTCATTTACGTGCTGATATAGCGCCGTTTCTTTCAGAAAAAGGAATACGTTTAATTGGAGTAGATGTACCATCAGTTGATCCATTAGATGATAAAGAATTAGCAGCGCATCATCAATTATTTAAACATGGAATTCATATTTTAGAAAATGTCGTACTAGATCATGTAGCAGACGGTGATTATGAATTGATTGCATTACCACTTGCATTAACTGATGCGGATGGAAGTCCAGTTCGAGCCGTTATTAGACCAATATAAGTAGAATCATATAAAAGGGGCGTTTGGCTAATATGAAAGAAAATGAAAAAGTGATTATGGAAAAAGGGATTCATACGGATTTTAAAGAGAATATGACGTATGGGGAGTATTTACAATTAAATAGTTTATTATCTTCTCAAAAAAGATTATCAGACCATCATGATGAAATGTTATTTATCGTTATTCACCAAGCAAGTGAGCTTTGGATGAAGCTCATTTTACATGAGCTAAATGCGGCGATTGAATCTATTAAACAAGATAAATTACAACCAGCTTTTAAAATGTTAGCACGTGTATCAAAAATTCAGTCTCAAATTATTCAATCTTGGGATATTCTTGCGACATTAACACCATCAGAATATATTGAGTTTCGTGATTCACTCGGTCAAGCTTCAGGTTTTCAATCGTATCAATATCGTATGATTGAGTATGCACTTGGCTATAAAACGCCACATGCATTAAAAATTTATGAAAAGGATCCAGAATTACATGCACGACTTCATAAAGCGCTACATGCACCAAGTCTATATGATGTCGCGATTCAAGCATTAGTAAAAGAAGGATTCCCTATTCATAAAGATGTGTTAAACCGTGATATTACGCAGCCTTATGAAGAAGATGCAACAGTAGAAGCAGCATGGTTAGAAGTGTATGCGGATGTGAAAAAATATTGGAATTTATATCAGCTTGCTGAAAAATTGATTGATATTGAAGACTGGCTACAACAATGGCGTTTCCGTCATATGAAAACAGTAGAAAGAATTATTGGACATAAAATGGGTACAGGTGGATCCTCCGGTGTTTCTTATTTAAAGCGAGTACTTGATCAACAATTCTTCCCAGAGCTTTGGAATGTTCGTACGAAATTATAAAAATAAACCTGTCAGTTCATTATGGCTGACAGGTTTATTTTTATTTGAGCACAATTATGTTTAAAATGAAGGAACAAGATATAATAAATGGATTAACTATTTAAATGGAGGTAAAGTTTTTGGATTTCAAGCAACTAGAAAATAAATTCGAAAAGAAAAAAGTGAATACATTTCTTGTTTATCAAAAA
>NZ_JBNLYE010000435.1:0-2994 GCF_050172095.1 Bacillus sp. GMs2/2 | reverse complement strand
TTAGCAAAAGAGAAAAGGTGTTTGAGATGAAATCGTATATTGTAGTTGGATCTGGAATTTTAGGAGCGTCTACTGCTTATCATCTTGCTAAGGCAGGTGCGAATGTTACTATCATGGATCGCCAACAATTAGGGCAAGCAACTGATGCAGGAGCAGGTATTGTATGTCCATGGCTATCGCAGCGTCGTAATAAAGCATGGTATAAAATTGTTAAAGGCGGTGCACGTTACTATTCTTCGTTAATTCAGCAATTAGAAGAAGACGGTGAAACTGACACAGGATATAATCGTGTAGGTGCAATTAGTTTACATACTGACGAGAAAAAGTTAGATCAAATGGAAGAGCGAGCTTATAAACGACGTGAAGATGCCCCAGAGATTGGTGAAATCACTCGCTTATCAGCTGAAGAAACAAAAAAATTATTCCCAGCATTATCAGACGAATATAGTTCTGTTCATATTAGTGGTGCTGCACGAGTAAATGGAAGATTATTACGCAATGCATTAATAAGTGCTGCGAAAAAACATGGTGCAACTTTAATAAAAGGCGATGCTATATTAGTCCGTGAAGGAAATCATATTACGGGAGTTACAGTAAACGATGAAACAATTTTAGCGGAAAAGGTTATTGTAACTGCAGGCGCATGGGCGAACGAAATCTTGAATCCATTAGGAATTAATTTCTTAGTTACATTCCAAAAAGGACAAATTGTTCATCTGCAAATCGAGAATACAGCAACAGAAAATATGCCAGTTGTTATGCCACCGAACGATCAATATATTTTAACGTTTGACAATGGGCATGTCGTAATTGGTGCAACACATGAGAATGATACTGGTTTCGATCATCGTGTAACAGCAGGTGGTTTACATGAAGTATTCCATAAGGCATTAGCAGTTGCACCTGGCTTAGAAAATGCTACAGTGCTTGAAACGAGAGTTGGATTCAGACCATTTACACCAGGATTCTTACCTGTTATCGGACCACTACCTAACTTTAAAGGAATTCTCGTTGCGAATGGATTAGGAGCTTCGGGTTTAACAGCTGGTCCATACTTAGGAGCGGAACTTGCTAAATTAGCGCTGGGACAACCAATTGAGTTAGATTTAAATGATTATGATGTTGCTGGCGCAATTGAATAATATAGGGTACTGCTAACATTTAGGAAGAACCATGCTAAACAAATTCGACAAGGAATAAGCAGTTTTCCCTCTGTTAAGAGTAAGCCTGTTTATGAAAAATAAAATTCTTTAAAAATAGAAGGCCGACATTATAAACCTGCATTAATAATGTAGAATTGTGATGTCGGCTCTTTATTTATATTTATTTAAAACTTATTTTTGAGAGGAGCTTAAGCAATGAGAGCGCCATATCAAGTATTGATATTTCCTTATATAAAAACTACTGATTCCATTCAATATGCTATTTTCAACCGAAGTGATTATAGTTATTGGCAAGGAATAGCTGGTGGCGGAGAAGTCGGTGAGATTCCTATTGAATCAGCAAAACGGGAAGCGTTTGAAGAGGCTGGTATTACAAGAGAATGTCCATATATACAATTAGATTCTGTGTCTTCACTACCCGTAGAGGATGTAGTTAGAGGATTCCTTTGGGGAGAAGAGGTTTATGTAATAAAAGAATTTTCTTTTGGAGTTAAAGTCCCTACAAAAAACATATCATTATCTAAAGAACACTTTAATTATAAATGGTTATGCTTTGAGGAAGCAGTAACGCTTTTGAAATGGGATAGCAACAAAACAGCATTGTGGGAATTAAACAAAAGACTATTAAAACAATAAAAGTTTTTGCTAACAAAAATAGTTGTGGAAGAAGAATTGAACCATTAACAAACCCTTGCTACATTTCTAAACAATGTTTTAGATTATAAAATAGAGTAATATAGATTTGGCATGTTATGCTAAAATTCGCTTAGTGTATATTTTCGTTAAAATGTGGGTGGGCCCCCTTTTAGCAAAACCGGAGTGGGAATGATGAGTATAAATAGTTTTGTGGGATTGATAAATGACGAATTATTAAAAGAGGTAAGTATAAGAAGTGATGATGAATTCGATCCTGTAGTAGTTAAAGATATTCCTAGACTTTGGAAGTGTTTAGGAACAGGTAATTATGCCGCAGTATTCATGCACAGAGAATACAAAGATTGGGTAGTGAAAGTTTACGTGCGAGAAGGAGAAGGAATTGAAAAAGAGTCAGAAGTATACCGAAGAATTGGAGATCATCCTTCTTATTCAAAGCTTATATATAAAGGGGAAAATTTCATAGTATTGAAACGTTTAAAAGAAATTACCTTATACGATGCCCTTCATAAGGGGATTAAAATTCCTAAGCAGGTGATCCTTGATATAAATAAAGCTTTAGAGTATGCGAGGGAACAAGGATTAACTCCTTGTGATGTTCACGGGAAAAATGTGATGATGGAAAAAGGAAGGGGATATGTAGTCGATGTATCTGATTTCTTAAAAACAAAAGAAGATAGTAAGTGGAGGGATCTAGAAAAGGCATATTTCACCTTTTATTTTCCTTTCATTTATAAATTGCCTTTCTCTGTTAAAATACCGTATTTTATGTTAAACATTGTTAGACGTTCGTATAGAAAATATAAGAAGCTTAAAAAGAACTTCAAATTATAAAAGGACCACATATGTTCCTGAAAACGAGTTAAATTCACATAAATAACTTTAGAAAAATTTTAAATTTTGTTTAGGGGCTACTTCAAGACCTTAGCTTGCTGAGCATGTGGTGCTACCTCAAAATATAAAAAGATTAGGAGTGAACCCTAATCTTTTTATTTATACATATTTTTGATAGTTATATATATCACTATCAATTCCAAAACGGGATATTTTGAATAAATGAAACCGTCAAAATAAGTGTTGATGCGGAACCAGCAGTTACTAAAGTTACTATTTTTCGTACGTTCTGTTCTTTTGAAGGTTTTATAAGTTCTGTAATTAACACAATCCATATTATGAT
>NZ_JBNLYE010000434.1:0-2997 GCF_050172095.1 Bacillus sp. GMs2/2 | reverse complement strand
TTAGCTATTAAAAATGATAGCATGTGATTATTGTATAATTTCTTCCTTTTTTAGATCTGCATATTCTTCTACGAAATCCCATAAACCTTGCTTTTCGAAGTAAGAAATACTTTTTTCACTTCTTCTAAGAGTTTAATTGCTTCATCTTCATTAAGAGAACGTAAAATATTGAAATGATATACATACTCTTCATTTCCTAATTCCATACAAACTGCTAATCCTTTTTCAATAAGTTCTTTTACAATATTTGTTTTTCTTAGCTTATAGTGTTCACGCGCTTGTAAGAACACTGCTTTAAAATGGGCAATATTCTTCTCTGTGACTTCTGATAAATGACGAATTGCTAATTTAGATAAATTTTGAGTTGCATATAATAGTCCTAGATTATGCCTTACTATTAAAATCAATTTTTCTTCATTATGTTTTTGCAAAAGGTCAATGGAACGATTGAAATGTTCTTCCGCTTTTTCAAATTGCTTTAAGAATATACGAGCTGTCCCTAATGCGGTTTCACAAGAAGCAACTTTCACCTCATATCCCATTAGCCCTAAATACAAGGAATATAGATACTTATTTTACTTTCAAAGGCTGAAACCTTGCTGCATAACTACTGAAAATAAAGTGAAAAGACGTTCAAATCCATATGGATAGATCGTCTTTTCACTTTATTTCATACATATACTGATTTTTCACTTATTCATTTTGTATTGTACTTAAAAAACCAATAAATTCATCTTCATTTACAGGTTTACTGTAGTAATAGCCCTGAATTAGATAACATGCATTACGTTGTAACACTGTTAATTGTTCCTTCGTTTCTACCCCTTCTGCTATCACTTTCATGTTTAAAGTATGAGCAAGTGAAATAATGGTTTGTATAATTTCATCTCCATCAGTAGAAGTTCCAATCCTATTAACAAATTCTCTTGGAATTTTCAAAGTATCAATTGGATAAAGAGGCAGATACGCTAATGAAGAATAACCTGTACCAAAATCGTCAATTGATAAATGTACACCATATGATTTTAATGCTTTTAACTTCGATAAGGTTTCCTTTTCATCTACCATTGCTATTCGCTCTGTTAATTCCAAATCAATCGAATTAGCAGGTACTCCTATCTCTTCTATGGTAGATATCATTGTTTGAACAAAATCTTTCTGTTCAAACTCTATAGCTGATAAATTTATCCCCATCTTTAGATTTGAAAAGCCCGCAGAATGCCATTCTTTCAGTTGTTGACACGCTTTCTGTAACGTCCACTTCCCAATTGAAATAATCTGCGCCGTTTCTTCTGCGATAGGTATAAACTCAAAAGGAGAAATCAGTCCAAGCTCTGGATGTTGCCAACGTATTAAAGCCTCTGCACCAATAACCTTACCTGCCTTACTATCAATTTGTGGTTGATACAATAAAAACAACTCATTATTTTCAATTGCATTTGGTAAATCCTGTTCTAATCGTAATCGACGAGTTACTTTTTGAGATAATGTCTCGTCATACATACAAACAGCATTGTTACCTTTTTCCTTTGCGCTATACATAGCGATATCAGCGTGTTGTAAAAGTGTAGTAGTATTTATTCCTCCAAATGGATACACTGCTATTCCTATACTAAGAGATAAGTAAAAACTATGCTGATTTACTACAAATGGTTCTTCAGTTATACGAAATAGAGTTTTACACAAATCCAATAGCTGTTGCTCTGTTTGGTTATGGACAATGATCGCAAACTCATCACCACCTATTCTTGCTAGAGGAATAGTCGGTGACAGACATGTCCTAAAACGTTTGGCAACTTCTTTTAAAACCTTGTCACCAATCGAATGACCCAATGTATCATTAATAGTCTTAAAGCGATTTAAATCAATATACAGGAGCCCAAACTTATCCTGTGTTTTTTGTGCACGCTTAATAGATCTATCTAATTCTTGTTGGAAGAATATACGATTTCCAATCTCCGTCACCGTATCATGGAATGCAAGGTAATTTATCTCTTCCTGTTGTTGTTTCATCCTTGTTATGTCTTTTACCATTACATAGCTCCCAAAGGTTTGTCCTTCTATCATAATAGGAACTATAGTGACATACCAAAAGAGTATATCCTTCTCATTGTTATTTTTCACACGTAACTGTAGTGAAGATGAACTACATCGTTTCCCTTTCTTTATAGCTGCTTCCAATTCAGATTTATCTTCATCTAAAAAAATAGAGAAGCACTCTTTCCCTATCAATGCAGCACTTTCTTTTCCTAATAACATACTTCCAGCCTGGTTTATATTTAATACGATACCGTTTGAATCAATCGTTAAAATAGGATCCGGATGATACTCATATAATGACTTAAATCTCTCTTGATTTTTTACTAAATCATTAGATTTATTTATTAAATCCCTTGTTCTTTGAGATACTGTTTGTTCTAATTGATTATTAAACACTTTTAATGTTTTAGTTAACTCTTTGTTTTGCATTCGTACGATTGTATGACGAATCAGTACAAATACAAAAGCAATACAATTTCCCGTAATTAATGTAGCTGAAGAAGTTTGCTCTTTCAAAGTAAAGCCAATTAAGACTGCAACTGCAAGATAAGGGAATATACCAAGAAGTTTCTCTCCAAATGTCGGATTAATAATAAAATAATTTCTTTTAGAAGAAGTATTCTTTGGGATTGTAGCAGCAATAGCGATAAATAATAGGAAAACTCTATACAAACACCTTAAAAATATAACTGAACGCTCTGACAAATCACCTTGTAAGTAAAAATACAAATAGTCCGTAATAGCCAATCCAGTTAATACTAGGATAAAAATAAACAATTTACTTTTTGCATTGAAAATAGCAGGTCGAAAGATCAGTGTAACTCCAAGTAATAGAAGCAATAAATCTATAATCGGAAAAATAAATGAGAGAAAAACATCTCCAATTGATAAGAATAAAATATTTGCAGATGGTTTATTAAATAGGTACCACTCTAATGTAAAAATAGCAGTAACAAC
>NZ_JBNLYE010000433.1:0-3003 GCF_050172095.1 Bacillus sp. GMs2/2 | reverse complement strand
CTGATTGTAGATAATGTAAAAAAGGAGTGAATATTTATTATGTCCGACGTTCTGTTACTGAGTCGTTTTCAATTTGCAATTACTATTTTTTATCACTTTTTATTTGTACCTTTGACAATCGGACTTGTCATTTTAGTAGCATGTATGGAAACTCAATACGCCCGCACATTGAATCCAACATACCGTAAAATGGCAAATTTCTGGGGTAAATTATTTACAATTAACTTCGTAATGGGGATTATAACCGGGATTACGATGGAATTCCAATTTGGAACAAACTGGTCTGAGTACTCCAAATATATGGGAGACATTTTCGGATCACCTCTCGCAATCGAAGCACTCGTTGCCTTCTTCTTAGAATCTACTTTCATGGGAATATGGTTATTCGGTAAAGACAAAATTTCACCAAAGTTCCGTGCCTTCTGTATGTGGATGGTTGCACTTGGAACAAACATTTCCGCACTTTGGATTATTACAGCAAACGGCTTTATGCAAAACCCTGTTGGCTACGTAGTACGTAACGGCCGCGCTGAATTAAATGATTTCTGGGCACTCGTTACGAATCCATACGCTTGGAATATGTTCTTCCATACTGTAGTTGGTTGTTATATTGTAGGTGCTTTCTTCGTTATGGCAATTAGTGCCTATCACTTATTACGTAAAAATGAAGTAGAATTCTTCAAAAAATCATTTAAGTTTGGTTTAATGTTAGGCTTATTCGCCGCAACAATTACACCGTTTATGGGACATCAATCTGGTGTATCAGCAGCTAAATATCAACCCGCAAAAGGAGCTGCGATGGAAGCAGTTTGGGAAACTGGAAAAGGACAAGGCTTCTCAATTGTTCAAATTCCTGATGTAAAAAATGAGAAGAACTTTGAATTCCTTACGATTCCAAAACTCGGAAGCTTCTTCTACACAAATTCATTTGATGGCGAAATTGTTGGTTTAAAAGATATTCCGAAAGATGAACGTCCAAATGTTAACCTTGTGTATTATAGCTTCCGCTTAATGGTTGCACTCGGTATGTTCTTTATGGCATTAACTTGGTATGGTTTCTATTTAAACCGAAAAGGAAAACTAGAAAACTCAAAACGTTATTTAAAAATTACAATATGGTCTGTCTTACTTCCTTATATCGCGATTAACGCAGGATGGATTGTCGCTGAAGTAGGTCGTCAACCATGGACAGTATATAAACTAATGCGTACAGCAGAATCTGTATCACCTATATCTGTCCCGCAAATTTGGTTCTCATTAATTAGTTTAATTTTATTCTACACTTTACTTTTAATCGCAGACGTATACTTAATGCTGAAGTTCGCGAAAAAAGGACCTGCCGCATTAGAAGCACCTGCTACTGAGGGAGGTGTGGCTCATGTCTCATGATATGCTTGCAATCATCTGGTTCGGTTTATGGGGCGTGATTTGGACAGTTTACTTCATTCTTGACGGGTATGCACTTGGTAACGGAATGATTTTTCCTTTCGTTACGAAAGACCGACAAGAACGAAATCAATTACAAGAAGCAATTGGCCCGTTCTGGGGCGGTAATGAAGTATGGTTAATTACAGCTGGTGGCGCAACATTTGCTGCCTTCCCAGTCACATATGCTAATATGTTTAGTTATTTATATACACCGTTATTCTTAGTATTACTTGCACTATTTGCTCGTGCCGCTGGACTGGAATTCATGCATAAAGATGATTCACCAATTTGGCAAAAAACTTGTAAATGGGCATTTGCAATTGGCAGTTTCCTAATCGCCTTCTTATTCGGTGTTACATTCGCTAATCTTTATTACGGACTACAAATCGGAAAAAATGGCTATGAAGGAAATTTACTTAGCTTACTAAACCATTACGGTATATTAGGTGGTCTTTTCTTCACTGCTATATTTGTCGTATCCGGTGCCCTTTGGGTCATGATTAAAACGACTGGTGAAGTATCTGATCGTGCTTATAAAATCGCAAGACCATTTTCAATGGCAGCTGCTATTATTTTAGCTATCTTCTATGTAGCAACTGCTAATCGGACAAACTTATTCCAAAACTTTACGGAATATCCGGTACTATTCATTCTTCCAGTACTTGCAATGCTAATGAGTGTACTCGCACTTATTATGGTGTACAAACATAAAATTGGCCTTGCATTCACATTCATTTGCCTAACAATCGCAATGTTTATGACAACTGGCTTTGCAGGTATGTTCCCAAGAATGTTACCATCTCGTATTAACGATGCATACAGTACAACGTTATACAACGCAGCTGGTAGTCAATTAAACTTAAAAATTATGTTCTTCGTTGCAATGATCATGGTACCAATCGTTATTGGATATCAGCTTTGGAGCTACAGTATTTTTAAAAATAAAATTCATAAAGACTCTGCTAAAGGATATCACTAAAATACAAAAGACACTTCGTTTGAAGTGTCTTTTTTTGTACGTATGATTTTCGATAAGATGTTATATTTCTAATCTAACAACTATAATACAGAAGAATCATTAACAGCTCACAGCTAGATTGTATCATAGGGCAACTTCATCATTTTATGCAATTTTACATATTGTGCTATAAAGTAAACTGTATCCCCTGATCATTTACATCATTATCCCATACATCAGCTGTACTAATCCCGCTAAACGTTTGTACTTTCATTCCTGTATTTGATGACCCCGATCCATTATAAGCCTTCGTCTTTTCAATCGGCTGTACGTTATATTTATCCCCTACATTAATTGTTCCATTGCAATTTTCAATAATAACACCTTCCACAACTGCCGGCATTTTGTCACCCACTTTCATTTCTTTACTTTTATTTTATGAAAATCGCCTAGAAAAATAGCATGTTTCAATAAGAAAAAGCACTCAAATTGAGTGCTTTTTCTTTAAGCATAAAGACAAGTTTGGAGACAGTTGACTTCTTCAAAATTTTATTAGGGGTAATATTTTGAAAAAGAAAGCCTTTCATATGTAGGTTAACACCACTGGAATATATAGT
>NZ_JBNLYE010000432.1:0-3015 GCF_050172095.1 Bacillus sp. GMs2/2 | reverse complement strand
TAATTTTTTTAAAATGTGATTCTAGTCCTCTTTTAATTATAAAAAAGTTTATATAATTCAGTGGTAAATCGAATCTGATTGAGGAGGAATTGAGTTATATGTGCAAAGAAATTCAGTTAACTAAAGATATATATTGGGTAGGAAAAGTTGATAATAGAGAAGTTCCATTTCATCGTTTAATCTTAGCAAAAGGAACAACTTATAACGCGTACTTGCTAAAAACGGAAAAACCAACAGTGATTGATACAGTTGATATAGAGTTTGGAAGAGAATTTGTAGAATCATTAAGTAAATTAATTGATCCACAAGAAATTCAGTATATCGTAGTGAATCATACAGAGCCCGACCATTCAGGGGGATTGGCAGCATTAGCATCAAGAGCTACTAATGCAACGATTGTATGTACAGAAATTGCAGTACCAGAAATACAAGAGATGTATAAGCTGCATAATCGAAAGTTTTTAATAGTAAAAGACGGTGATACATTAGATATTGGTGGAAAAACATTAAAATTTAAAGAAACACCATATCTTCATACTGAAGAAACAATGATTACCTACTGTGTAGAGGATAAAATTTTATTTCCTTGTGATATTTTTAGTACTCATATAGCAAATGACGAGATTTTCAGTGATAAAGCGAATGTAGATATTACGGAAGACTTTATTGGTTATTATAATGCCATTATCCATCCACATAGAAGATATGTAAGAATATTAATAGAAGCTCTAAAAGATTTGGATGTACAAATGATTGCACCATCTCATGGCTACATTTTACGTCAGGATATACAGAAGTATATTAAATTATATGCGGATATGAGTAGAGATACGAATCAAGATAAGAAAGTAACAATTGTATATACAACAATTAAAAATAATACAAAAAAAGTGGCAAATATTATTAAAGAAACTTTAGAAGCAGATAATATTCATGTAACAGTATTTAACGCTGATAAATCAAAAAAATCAGAGGTTTTAAAGAGTATTCAAGAAGCAGATGCAGTCTTCATAGGATCTTCAACTAGATATGCAGATATGATTGGTAATTTAGAAGAAATTTTAAAAGAAATGACAGAAATGAACCTAGAAGGAAAAATTGCAGCTTCATTCGGTTCATATGGTTGGAGTGGAGAGGCAATTGAAGTGATACAAGATTACCTCAATGAAACAAATATGAATGTACAAAGCACATCAAAAGTTATCCAATCTACAGGTATGACTCATGTTGAATTTCCTATTCGGATTAGATTCTCTCCAAAAGATGAGGGGAAAGTAAAGAAAATCCAACATGCAACAACATTTGTTACAGATTTATTATTGAGTTCTATTTAATAGAAAAATGGAGGTGAAAACATGGAAAAGAATTTTGTTATTATTGGGAGTGGTGTAGCTGCTGTAAATGCCGCTAAAACTATTAGAGAGTACGATAAAGGATCAAATATATTTATTTTTGGTGAAGAGCCATTACTACCTTATAAAAGAATTAAATTATCAAAGGATCTGTATTCAGATTTACACAGTGAAAAAGTGTTAATTAAAAAGAAAAAGTGGTATCAAGATAATCACATATCAGTTTTTATAAATACAAAGGTGGTAAAAATTAATACAGATGAGCAATTTATTGTTACATCCAATGAAGCGGTATTTTCTTATCATAAACTATTAATTTGTACAGGAGCGAATAATAGAAGATTAGAGATAAATGGAATTAATAAAAAAAATATTTTTACTATTAGGGACATGAAAGAAGCAGATGAGCTTAAAGGTCATTTAGAGGACAAAGAAAGTGTTGTGACCATTGGTGGGGGTGTACAAGGTTTAGAAACAGCATGGTCTATTCTGAAAGCTGGTAAAAAGGTATCCATTGTAGAAGTAGCTCCTTTATTAATGAGAAGACAATTAGATACAAAATCTTCGCTTCTCTTGAAACGAAAAATTGAAAAGGAAGGAGTAAAGGTGTATTTAAATACTTCTATTGATTCTATTCTCGGGAAAGAATCTGTAACTGGCATAAAGATGAACGACAATTCTCAAATTAATTGTGATAGTATTGTTTACTCAATTGGCGTTACTCCGAACACTAAACTTGTACATGATACGGCTATTAAATTAAATAGAGGAATTGTTGTGGATGAGGAGATGAGAACAAATATAGACTCCGTATACGCTGCGGGAGATGTTGCAGAAGTAAATAATGAAATTGAAGGCTTATGGGGGACTGCCTTGGAACAAGGAAGAGTAGCAGGTAGTAATATGGTCTCTAAAACTGCTATTTATAAAAAAGAAATTCCAACTACTATTTTTAACGCATTCAATGTATCTTTATTTTCAATTGGAGTTGTTAATGAAGAGCAATGTGATACAACAATTGTTGAAGAAGACGGTAAGGAGAAGTATACAAGGTTATTTATTAAGGATAATAAAATAGTCGGTGTGATTTCATTAGAAGGAGTTGCGGCATCTATTCCTTACAAATCTGCGATTGAAAAGCATGTATCGTTAGAAGGAATAGATTTATTAAATACAAACATAAGTGAAATAATGAGCAAGTTAAAAGAAAAAATATAAAGCTGTACAAAAAGGAGAGGAAATCATGAAAAAATACATTTGTTTACCATGTGGATATATTTATAACCCAGAGGTAGGGGATCCAGATGAGGATATAGAACCAGGAACAAGTTTCGAAGATTTACCAGAGGACTGGGTTTGTCCTGTGTGCGGAGAAGATAAAAATCATTTTGCACCACTAGATGAATAAGAAGGAAAAAACAATGAGAATACTGCACAGTATTCTCATTGTTTTTTATATTTTTGAATGTGATTCTGGTCACAGAAATATTCTTTGAAAAATCCTATAATAGTTATGTAGCAGATACTTATACCGATTCAGCCATTCTCGGTACACTCTATAAGGCCCTGACGCCACCCTTTCTCCTCAGGGCCTTATTTTTTCTATGCCATATTCAAAATATGTTTATGTAGATAGTGTATATCACTGTCTACATAAACATAT
>NZ_JBNLYE010000431.1:0-3018 GCF_050172095.1 Bacillus sp. GMs2/2 | reverse complement strand
ACCATTTTTAATTCCTTCTTATTTTCTTCGCCTCTAAAAAATGGGATTGCCTCAACTTCTAAAAATCTTTTATAAACATCTTTCGTTTCAAAGTATTTATTCTTAAGCATTGAAAGTATATATAGCATACTTTTATACTTTTCATCCCTCTTGGCAACATCTATCCCTTTATTAATCCAATCTTTCGCTTCTTCAAATTCTTTTAATTCAATACACTGCAAAGCGATCTCATACACTGCATCAATATAATTTAAATCCTCTTCCTTTTTGTACTTTAGGCATTGTAAATAATAATCTTTTGCTTTTGCATAATCTTTTAAGTTATAGTACAAGAAGCCTAAATTATTTAAAGCAATAGCTGTTATACTTTCTTTATCAGCAAAAGAATTTGCTTCCCTCAAAATATTATTATAAATAGATAGTGCTTCATTATATTGCTTTTTTTGTATATAACTCAACGCAATAAGTAACTGGCAATTTATCACATAACGGAATTTATATTCATTCTTAAACCCTTCCATTGCTACATTAGCAAAATGTAAAGTCATATGTTCAACCTCTAATTCATTATAAACAAGAGCCAAATTGAAATATATTCCATTCTCATGATAACCTTGTTCCTTTGCCATTACTTCTGTTCGAGTCAAATACTCCAATGCCTTCTTATATCTATGTTGTAAAAAATAATATAACCCTTTGCTATACGTATATAATAATTTTTGGAATGGTGAATACTTTTTGTACATCTTCTTTAAGCTCTCTAACTCTTTTTCGACAGCAGGAAAATCTCTTTTCATAATTAAATAACGTGTATACAGCAGTTTATAATAATTTATAATTTCAAAATCCAACACATGCTTCATTTCACCTTGCAACTCTTCATATATACGTTCTACTTGTTGCTTGTCTAAATGAACTAGTGCATTCAACCATTCATCCAGCTTCCCCTTCACATCTTCTTCTACATCCCTCAAATCCGTCACGGCAATTTCTAATCTTGCGCAGAGCAATTGTAGAATTTCTTCTGATGCTTCGATCTTTCCATTTTCAATCTTACTTAAGTATGAGACAGAACAAATGCCCTGACATAATTCTTCTTGTGTCATTTTTTGCTGAAGCCGTTTGTAAAAGACTTGTTTGCCTATTTTTTCTAATGTTTGTTGCATTGTCCTCCTCCATTCTCATTACCCCATTACTCTAATAATACATAAAATCTGGAGAAATATAAATTGATAAATATAAATTTTCTAAAAAATATGCATAATTTCATTTTTTTCTCTCTTGACTTCACTTCAATATCTCTTCTTTGCTACGAATGGTGAAAAATTGGTATACTATAACCAAATTATGGAGGTGTTCTCGCGATGACTCATTATAAAGACGATAGTTATGCCTTACATACAGACCTATATCAAATCAACATGGCTTATACATATTGGAAAGATGGTATTCATAATCGCCGTTCTGTTTTTGATTTATATTTTCGAAAGCTTCCATTTGAGAACGGCTACGCTGTTTTTGCTGGCCTTGAGAAAATTGTAGAGTACATAGAAAATTTCAGTTTTACTGAAAGCGATATCGCTTATTTAGCAGAATTAAAATTTGAAGAAGAATTCCTTCATTATTTACAAAATATGAAATTCACTGGGACGATTCGCAGTATGCAAGAAGGTGAAGTTGTATTTAATAACGAGCCTTTATTACGTGTTGATGCACCACTGGGTGAAGCACAAATTATTGAAACCGCCCTCTTAAATATTGTGAATTACCAAACATTAATTGCAACAAAAGCTGCTCGTATGAAACATGCTGCAAGTAATGATGAGCTTTTAGAGTTCGGCACAAGACGTGCCCATGAGTTCGATGCCGCCCTTTGGGGGACACGCGCTGCCTTTATTGGTGGTTTCTCCTCTACAAGCAACGTTCGTGCTGGGAAACGCTTCGGGATCCCTGTAGCTGGCACACACGCTCACTCTTTCGTTCAAGCATATCGCGATGAATACGTTGCGTTTAAGAAATACGCTGAAACTCATAAGAAGTGCGTCTTTCTCGTTGATACATATGACACATTGAAATCTGGTGTTCCAAATGCAATTCGTGTTGCAAAAGAATTTGGGGATCGTATTGATTTCTATGGTATACGTCTTGATAGTGGTGATATGGCTTATTTATCGAAAAAGGCACGAAAACTACTAGATGAATCAGGGTTTACAAATACAAAAATTATCGCTTCTAGCGATTTAGATGAATACACAATTATGCACCTTAAATCTCAAGGGGCAAAAATTGACGTATGGGGTGTTGGGACAAAATTAATTACGTCCTTTGAGCAACCTGCATTAGGGGCTGTTTACAAACTAGTTGCAATTGAAGATACTGACGGAAAATTAAATGATACGATTAAAATTTCATCTAATCCTGAAAAAATTACCACTCCAGGACTGAAACGAATTTATCGTATTATCAATCGGGTTAACGATCATGCAGAAGGCGATTATATTGCGTTAGATTCTGAAGAACCTGGAAAAGAAGAGCGCTTAAAAATGTTCCATCCAGTTCACACATATATAAGTAAATTCGTAACAAACTTTGAAGCCCGTGAACTCCATAAAGACATTTTCGTTAACGGTGAAAGAACATATGAACTACCAAGTATATTAGATATTCAACAATATAATGAACAGAGTCTCGCTCTATTTTGGGAAGAATACATGCGAACTTTAAATCCCGAAGAGTATCCTGTCGATTTAAGCCAAGAATGTTGGGATCATAAAATGAATTACATTCAAACTGTTCGAGAACAAGTTGAAAAAAACATACAAAAGTAAACAGAGAAGTTTCTCCTTCTCTGTTTTTTCAATACTATATGGATATTTGTAAAAATATATTAAAATAATACGACGAATGTTTTTTATTTGTAAATTTTAATATTATATTATTTAAAAGTAAAATAATATTTGATATTATTTTATTAAATCAATTTCAACAAAATAACCAATAAAAAAGAGGACGCAGGTT
>NZ_JBNLYE010000430.1:0-3057 GCF_050172095.1 Bacillus sp. GMs2/2 | reverse complement strand
ATTTTCAAATTACTTATTTAAAAAGGTTGAAAAGCGTGGTTATCTTGATGATGTTTTAGGAAAGAGTATTCGTTATGGTGGTGTGTATGTTACAGATTCAAACATCTTACAATCTAGCGATGTTTACGAGTTGTTACAAGACATAAGTAATCAAATGGTATTGGCTGATATCGTTGTGGAAGATGAATTTGGGAATGAAATCAAGGATGATATTGCCCTTCAAATCTTAAGGAATCCCAACAACTATCTAACACAATCAGAATTCATTAAATTAATGACGAATACTTATTTACTCGAGGGAGAGACATTCCCGATATTAAACGGTGCTCAAATACATTTAGCTTCCAATGTTTTTACAGAGTTAGATGATAATTTGGTAGAGCATTTCAATATTGGTGGTCATGAGATTCCTCCATTTATGATTCGGCATGTAAAAAATATTGGTGCAGATCATTTAAGAGGAAAAGGTATTCTTGATTTAGGAAGAGATACACTCGAGGGCGTTATGTCAGCTGAGAAAACTTTAACTGATAAATATAAAAAGGGTGGACTGTTAGCATTCTTGCTAAACTTGGATGCTCATATTAATCCACAGAATGGCGCGCAGTCAAAGTTAATCAATGCAATTTTAGATCAACTAGAATCAATTGATGAAGCAAGGTCTGTAAAAATGATTCCTCTTGGAAAAGGGTATTCAATTGACACGCTTAAAAGCCCGTTAGACGACGAAAAGACTCTAGCATATTTAAATGTGTATAAAAAAGATTTGGGTAAATTTTTAGGTATAAACGTGGACACATATACAGAGTTAATCAAAGAAGATATTGAGAAAGCAATGATGTATATCCACAATAAAGCAGTTAGACCAATAATGAAAAATTTTGAAGACCATTTGAGTCTTCTTTTTTATGGCCAAAATTCTGGGAAACGAATTAAATTCAAGATTAATATTCTTGATTTTGTTACTTATAGCAACAAGACAAATATCGGTTATAACCTTGTGCGTACAGCTATTACTTCACCTGATAATGTCGCTGATATGCTTGGATTCCCTAAACAAAATACAAAGGAATCACAAGCTATTTATATTTCAAATGATTTGACCGAAATCGGCAAGAAAGAAGCGGGAGATGGTTCTTTGGGAGGAGGTGAAGAGAATGAAAATTGAGGTCCGAGGAGATCAAGTCATACTTGATGGTTATGTGAATGTTGTGGATAGAGAAAGTCGTATGTTGCCTTCACCAAGAGGATATTTCAAAGAGAAGATTGTCCCTAAGACGTTTGAAAAAGCGTTAAAAAAAGCAAAGAATGTGGATTTACTGTTTAACCACGATAAAAACAGAAAACTTGGCTCTATTGAAAACGGAAATCTGGAATTGTATGAAGACAATATTGGTTTAAGAGCCATTGCTACAGTTACAGATGAACAAGTAATTCAAAAGGCCAAGAATAAAGAATTGCGTGGCTGGTCATTTGGTTTTATTTCTGAAAAAGATTCATGGGAAGAAGGCGAATCTGGTGTTCAAAAACGCTCTATTGAAGAACTAGAGCTTTTAGAAGTATCTATCTTAGATATGACACCCGCCTATGTTGCGACTTCCATTGAAACCAGGGGCGAAAATACAGCCATGATTGAAATGAGAAGTGAAGCAGCAGCTATAAAAACAGTTGTGGAAGATGATACAGAAGAAAGAAACAACATTATAAAACAAATAAAAAAAGTCCTGGAGGAAAATTAACATGAATTTAAAAGAAATCTTAAACGTATCTTTAACAAGAACGAAATCTCGATTAGCAGAATTACAAGAGAAAGTAGAAAAAAATGAAGTTCGTTCGGAAGAATTAGCAGCAGTTAAGGCTGAAGTAGAAGCATTAACAAAGGAAGTGCAAACAATCACTGATGAGTTAGCAAAGTTAGAAGAGAAAGAAAAAGAAGAAGATCGAGACAAAAAGAAAGAAGATGATCTCGATAAAAAAGAAGATCCAGCAGCAAAAGAAAATCCGAATGAAAAAAACGAACTGTCAGAAGAACAACGTTCCGCTATTTCAGCATCTATCGCAGCAGCTCTTTCTACTAAAGGTCATAAATCTACTAAAAATAAAGAAAAGGAAACTCGTTCAGCTTTTGCAAACTACATTGTAGGTAACATTGATGAAACAGAAGCCCGTGCATTAGGGTTAGTGACTGGTAATGGCTCTGTTACGATTCCAGATTTCTTAAGTAAAGAAATTATTACGTATGCTCAAGAAGAAAATTTCTTACGTCGATTAGGAACGGGAGTAAAAACAAAAGAAAATATTAAGTATCCTGTTTTAGTTAAAAAAGCAGAAGCTCAAGGGCATAAAAATGAGCGAACAAATAATGAAATTCCAGAAACAGATATTGAGTTCGACGAAATCGAATTATCACCAACAGAATTTGATGCGCTTTCTACTGTAACGAAAAAATTATTAGCACGTACAGGTTTACCGATTGAACAAATCGTTATGGACGAGCTGAAAAAAGCTTATGTTCGTAAGGAAACGCAATATATGGTGAATGGTGATGAAGCGAATAACATAAATGACGGTGCATTAGCAAAGAAAGCTGTTGAGTTTAAAACTGATGAAAAGAATCTTTATGACGCATTAGTGAAAATGAAAAATACACCTGTTAAAGAAGTACGTAAAAAAGCACGATGGGTATTAAATACAGCAGCATTAACAAAAATTGAAACAATGAAAACAGATGATGGTTTCCCATTACTTCGTCCGTTTAATCAAGCGGAAGGAGGAATGGGTTATACGTTATTAGGCTTCCCTGTTGAGGAAGAAGATGCAATTGACATTCCCGATTCACCAGATACACCAGTATTCTATTTCGGTGACTTCTCTAAGTTCTATATTCAAGATGTCATTGGATCATTGGAAGTACAAAAGTTAGTTGAGTTATTCTCACGTACAAATCGTGTAGGTTTCCGTATCTGGAACTTACTAGATGCTCAATTAATTCATTCTCCATTTGAAGTTCCAGTTTATAAGTACGTCTTGAAACAGCAAACTACACCAGGTGCTTAA
>NZ_JBNLYE010000429.1:0-3078 GCF_050172095.1 Bacillus sp. GMs2/2 | reverse complement strand
ATTACGTAATTTGTTTAAAGGGATATATAGGGTTATTATTCAATGTAACTAAAATAATTTAAAAGGAGATAGGAAGTTATGTTTAAAGTAAAAACAAGGGGAAAAATAAAAGAAATTGTTATGGTTTCAACGGCTTGTACCATGTTGTCAATGTATGGAGCACCAATTTCTAGTACAGAGGCAGCAACCCGATCTCATGCCCCATCAGTTTATGTAACACCACAGAATACTGCTGCTTCAGATATTATTAGCATAGACTGGTCACCAGTCCAAACGGCACCTTATACATATTGGGCTGTGCATAACTGGAATCAGGGAGGAGAAGGTGGTGGTTATGCGGGCTTCCAACAACAAAGTGGTTTTGATCAATTCGGTAAACGTACCCTTCACTTTGCGCTTTGGGATCCAATAGCATCAAACCAAGCAATAAAAGCTGAATATTTATCGCCGACTTCAGAAGCCAGTAGATTTGGTGGAGAAGGAACAGGTCTAAAGGTACAAACAACTTATAATTGGAAAGATAGTGAATGGTATCGAATGACTCTACGTTCTTGGCAAGAAGATGGCCATACAAAGTTTGGCCAGTGGATAAAAGATAATAAATTAAATCAATGGAAGTTAGTTGCTATTATGGATCATCCAGTTGCAAATGTGGCATTTAACTATGGTTTATCGATGTTTCAAGAGGACTGGGCTGGTAATGGACAAGATGTAAGAGAAGCACGTCTTAAAAATGGATACAGCAGAAAAGTTTCAGATAAACAATGGAATTCTTGGAATAATCAGCGTATCTCTGGGCAACATGATACGTCCTATCAATACGATGGAGGAGCAACTTCAGAATATCTATGGGTTAGGGCAGGAGGAAATACTCAATCAACTATTGGTACTGGAAAAACCTTTAATATAAATCAGCCTAGTCAACCAGAAATGGGAAATTTAGATTTTGATATTCAAAATACTCGCTTTGAAGATGGAAAATTAAATGTTTCATGGAAATTGAAAGAACAAAGTACTCCACAGTTTAAAGGGAAAATTGAAATCTATGACAATGAAAAGTTAATGGGACAACCTTTGAAAGTAATCGATAATATTAAGTCTTACAAAACTGAGGTAAGTCAAACTATGCAATTGCCTCAAACGGCTTTTGCTAAAATTACATTAACAGACATATTTGATCGAACTGTAGAGAAAAAAGTAGAAATTACAAATGGAAATTCTGATATTTTAGTAGGGAACCAATTTGCATGGTCCCTAAAAGGATATAGTGATCGAGAAATTGCAAAAGTAGATTATAATAAAACAGCAGAAGAGCTGAAAATCAAATTAGAAGCTGGTGTGCCGCATTCTTATTTCAATAGCACATATGCAAGTATTAAAGTCCATAATTCATCTGGTAGCGTTATGTACAATAAGGAAATTATGGGAAATAGACAACAAAATGCTGAAACCCAAACAGTACCTGTAAAAGAGGGAGATTATATAGAATTTACTCATATAGAAGGGGAAGTGGCGAAGGAAAAAACACGAGCGACTTTAACTAACCTTGAGAATGGAAAACAGGAATATATCGGAAAGAAAAGAACATATCGGGTTACATCTACAGGTTTAATCAGACAATAGACGTATTAAAAAGTTGGGGGAATCCCCAACTTTTTTTATCATTTTAGTCAAGAGGATTCCTTCTTCAAGGAATGCGAAGTGAGTAGGTGGAGATAAACTGGCTTCGAATAACGGATAGCAGGAAGCTTTATCAATAAGTATGCAAATATTTTAAAAACTAATTTTTATACAAAAAGTGTATACTTATGACAAAAAAGTTTCATTAAACCAATAATTTTGTTTTTGGTAAATTTAAGATACGTAATTAATATGCGTTTTTCGAGAAAAATGTATAATTATGTCAAATTTTCTTCATTTACATGACCATGAACGTGGTATAAAAATGAAGCATATCCAAAATTATTAAAGGAGCTGAAAAAATGATTAAAAAACTTATTATTGGTTCTATTTTTTTAGGAACAGCAATAGGAGTAAGTAAACCTACATTTGCTTCAACAAATGATTCTCCATCACAGTTTCAAGATAGGGGAAATGCCCAAGTTCAATCAATACCATCACCATGGCAGTATTTAGGGCAAACCTCTAGGGAACTTCAAATTAAAACTAAGGATCCAAAAGTGCTTGCTTTTGAATTAGCAAAAGAGGCTCCATTTTACGAAGATGAATTAGTGGATGTGTGTTCTGCAATCTTAAGAGAAAATGTAAATGTAGTATATTGGACAAGTAAGGAATGGGCTAGATTTGAAGTAGGAAATTACGAGTTTAAACATGAAATGAAAATTTATAGAGATAAAGAACGTCAGCAATTAATTACTTCACTAGAATCATAAAAAAATAGAAGCTATCTTTAGTAAGATATGCATCCAATGTAGACAGGAAAAGAAATCACATAAAACTGTTTCGATATTGGAAAGTAAACTAAAAAAACAAGTATAATTACTTGTTTTTTTTAGGTACAGTAATTATTTAGAAGGCTTAGCTTGTGCATGGTCACCTACATTAATTGGAAAACCATAATCCGCTCTACAACATGATTGGGATACAAAAGCTAGAAAGATATCAATCCATTTATTTTTAAATTGAATTAATATTCCTCCGTCATGGTATGATTCGTTATATTTTGAAAAATCATTTCACAAGCAATATGTAATACTTTATGGGAACATTATTAAATTTGAACGATATAAACAGAACTTTGTTGATAATTAGCTAAAAAAGTATTGTACGATTAAATGCATTGTGTTACATTTGTGTTACAAAAATATTGCTTAATGTTATTATTGTTTCGGTAATGTTTCTTGTTGTTTCTGTAATGTTACGAAATTTATAGATGTTTTATGTGTATAGGAGTGTGTGTAGTAAAGAGTCTGAGTTGAAAATAAGTGCACACTTTAAATTTCCTTTCTGTCTGAATGAAGAAGACTACCAACTAATTAAGGGGTTTAAAGTAAAAACTTTAAATAAAATGTGCTTCCTTTCCCACACACAATTTAGTACATATTTAAAGTACAGTCT
>NZ_JBNLYE010000428.1:0-3096 GCF_050172095.1 Bacillus sp. GMs2/2 | reverse complement strand
ACACTAATTGCTAATAGTGTGTTTTCTTTACAATCAATATTTTCTATTCTTTATTTCCTCTTCAATAGTTGCCACAAATACGTCTAGCGCAATAACTTCTGACTTCTCTTCCCCATATTTACGTACATTTACAGCTCCGTTTTCCATTTCCTTATCCCCAATAACAAGAATATAAGGAACTTTTTGCATTTGTGCTTCTCTTATTTTATATCCTAATTTTTCATCTCGCACATCTCGTTCGACACGAACACCAGCTTGTGCTAATTTATCCGCAACCTCATCTGCGTATTGTACATGAACTGCATTCGAAACTGGAATGACTTTCACCTGAACTGGTGCCACCCATGCCGGGAATGCACCTCCAAAGTGCTCAATTAATATTGCTAAGAAGCGATCTAATGACCCTAAAACTGCCCTGTGAATAACAACTGGTCTTTTCTTTTCATTATTTTCATCTATATAATTTAAATCAAATTTCTCTGGCATTTGGAAATCAAGCTGGATTGTTCCGCACTGGTGGCTTCTATTTAAAGCATCTTTAATATGAAAATCAATTTTCGGCCCGTAAAATGCACCGTCACCTTCATTTAGTCTATATTTATAATTTAGCGATTGTAATACATTTTCTAATGCCGCTTCTGCTTGCTCCCATAATTTATCATCACCCATTGAATCTTCTGGACGAGTAGAAAGCTCTACTTCATATTCGAATCCAAAAGTTTTATATACGTAATCAATTTGCGCCATTACTGATTTAATTTCATCTTCAATTTGTTTTGGAGTTACAAATAAATGTGCATCATCTTGGCAGAAAGTACGTACTCTTAATAATCCGTTTAACGCACCACTAAATTCATGACGATGTACTTGACCAAATTCACACATACGAATCGGTAATTCACGATAAGAATGCAATTTATTTTTAAACATAAGCATGTGCCCTGGGCAGTTCATCGGTTTTAATGCAAAACTTTTATTATCTACTTCAGAGAAATACATATTATCTTTATAATGTCCCCAGTGCCCTGATCTCTCCCATACTTCTTGGTTCATCATGAACGGAGTGCGTACTTCTTGATACTTATACTCTTTTTGAATTTCTCTTAAAAATGCTTCCAATTCGTTACGAATCATTTGTCCTTTCGGTAAATAAAACGGCATTCCCGGAGCCTCTTCAGAAAACATAAATAACTCAAGCTCACTGCCTAACTTACGATGATTTCTTTTTGCTGCTTCTTCAACGAAATGTAAATACTCTTCTAATTCTTTTTGAGAAGAGAATGCAACACCATATATGCGCTGAAGCACTTGGTTATTACTATCACCTCGCCAATATGCACCGGAAACGTGAGTTAATTGAAATGCTTTCAAATAACCTGTAGATGGTAAATGTGGTCCTCTACATAAATCTACAAATTCACCTTGTTTATATAGTGTTACACTTTCCCCACTAGGAATTGCTTCTAAAAGTTCTAATTTCAAGCGGTCGTTCATTTCTTGAAACAGTTTAGCTGCTTCTTCTCGAGAAACCTCAACTCGTTCTATCTTTATATTTTCATTTATGATCTTTTTCATTTCTTTTTCGATTTTTCGTAAATCTTCTATGTTTACACTACTTGGAAGATCCATATCATAATAAAATCCATTTTCAATAACAGGTCCTACTCCAAGATTTATATCACCATACAATCTTTTTACAGCTTGCGCTAAAATATGTGCCGCGGAGTGTCTTGCAATTTCTACCCCTTCATTTGAATCTATAGTAATGATTTCCACTTCCGCATTTTCTTCAATATTTCGGCGTAAATCATATAATCCATCATTTACTTTCCCCGCGACTGCTTTCTTTTTCAAACTACTGCTAATGGATCCAGCAATTTCTTCTAAAGTAACTCCATTTACAAATTCTTTAACGCTACCATCTGGAAATTTAATTTCAATCATTTGTTCTTTCATTTTTCATCTCTCCATTTCATAATAAAAAGCACACTCATCCCTAAAATAGGGACGAGCGTGCTTTTACCCGTGGTTCCACCCAGATTCCCATTGTAAATATACAATGGCTTCATTTACGGTAACGTCGTTTACACGGCACTAGATACTTCATTTCCCTAGTGCAGCTCTAAGGTGGTAAGTTATTTTTCTGCGTTAGGAAGTTCTCAGCTTTCCTTCCTTCTCTGTATAACCGGGTAAAATAACTCGTGTCCTTTTCTTTGCTTTTTGTAAAACATCCATTTATTGTTATTTAATATATCTTATTCATTTTATTTTTGCAAGTGTTTAAAAAAATTATTTATTTAATTTAAAAAAGCGAAACCAAATTTTTTTGGTTTCACTTCACAATTTTACCAATCTTGTGGTTCGTAATTTAAGTCTGCAAATAGACGTCTTTTCTCTTTCTTCGTTAAATCTCTCCACTGCCCAACTGGTAAATTATTCAATTCGATATTCATAATTCTCGTACGTTTTAACGTGTATACTTGATAACCTAAAGCTTCACACATACGGCGAATTTGGCGATTTAGCCCTTGTGTTAAAATAATTTGGAACTCATATTTTGATAACTGTGTAATCTCACAAGGAAGCGTTTTTGTCCCTAAAATTTTAACACCCGCTGCCATTTTCTCTAAGAAATCAGGTGTAATTGGCTTATCTACTGAAACGATATATTCTTTCTCATGTTTGTTTTCAGCACGTAAAATCTCATTAACAATATCGCCATCATTCGTTAACAAAATTAAACCGTCAGAGTCTTTATCAAGACGTCCAATGTGGCTAATTCGTAAAGGATGATTCACTAAATCAATAATATTACCTTTTACTGATTTTTCACTCGTACATGTAATACCTACTGGTTTATTTAAAGCGATATATACGTGATCTCGAGCAATTCGAAGCTGCTCTCCATTTACTCGTACATCATCCCCTGGGTTCACTTGGTCACCAATTTTTGCAACCTTACCGTTAATAATTACTCTTCTCTCATTAATTAGTTTATCCGCTCCACGTCGAGACGCTTTTCCAGCTTCACTAATAAATTTATTGATACGCAAATTAGGCACATCCTTTTCTAAAAAAAATTTCAAGCCCACACTG
>NZ_JBNLYE010000427.1:0-3107 GCF_050172095.1 Bacillus sp. GMs2/2 | reverse complement strand
CTATGTACTCACTAAAAGCTGTTGACGAATTAAGTAATGAAAAAGAATATACAGTTGGAACGAACACGCCTAATGATTTTATAAGAAAAACTTACTTAAAAATTCATGTGAAAGGAAAATATGTGTATTCTTACGATATTATTTCTAAAGAGGATATTCCGGAGAAAATAAGGGGACAATTGGAGATAGCAAATAAATAAAAGAGCCAATTCATACGATTTGGCTCTTTATTCTCTCTCCCATCTACCGTTTGGATAATTCTTTCGGTAGATTTATTAAATTCGTTATCATTGTTCCAATAACCATTGTTCAATTACTTTTACTGTTTCATCTCGTTGTGCTTTTGCCGTAATTAAACTCGCATTATCACCTTTTTGCTCACCATACATGCCAAAATGAGCATGATTTCCCCCTTTTATCATGTGCATAGTTGTATTCTTTGACATGAACTTTTTATTGTTCTCTATTTTTTCTACAGTTGCTAAAGCATCTACTTCCCCATAAATTGATAACATCGGAATCGATTTTGTAGAAAAGTCATCTGCAGGATACGAACCTAAGAAAATAATCCCGTCTACCTTGTCTTCATGTTGGAAGGCATACTTAGAAATCATAGCTCCTCCCATTGAATGCCCTGCAACATACCATTTTTGAACTTCCGGATACTTTTCAATTACACTGTCTACCTCATTTATTCCAAGTATCGCTAAATTTAATGGTAACTTAGGCATTACTACAAAGTGCCCATCTTTTGCAAGCGCTTCTCCTAAGTAACTATAAGCCTCAGCTTCTACTTTAGCTCCTTGATAAAAAATAACCCCTACTTTCGCATCTTTCGCTCCAAAAACGATATTATCTTCATCTTTTTTATCATCTACTAACGACAAAGCCTCTTTCGTCGGTTTATAAGTAAACTGAGACCAAGTCAAAAAAGTAAAACTTCCTATAATTAAAATAGCTAGTAAAGAGTACAGCATAATTTTTATCCATTTCTTCACAAAGATGACCTCCATAAGATGTATATATTCCATATTTCGGATTATCATTAACACACATAAAAACTCGAGCATTTTTATTGTGCTCAAGTTTTTAGTTCCGTCTTTAATTTATACTATAAATTGTCCAAGATAAATATGTAGCAAATGCAGACCATAAAAAATATGGTATTAGCAACCATGTCGATACTTTAGATAATTTGGAAGAAACCGCTATGAGAAGTAACGTAGTAATAGCGACAAGTAAACAATCTACTGTTGCTAAAAACAAATTCTTTTGGCTAAATTGAAAATAGCTGAACGCTTGATTGAATATATAATTTAAAAGGAATAAAAACCAAAATGTTTTTGGCTTGAATCCATAGTTGTTGTAAATAATTGCAACTGATAATGCAATAAGTCCAAATAATACAGCCCATATCATTCCGATTGTCATACCAGGAGGTGTCCAAGACGGCTTTTCTAACGCATCATACCAAGTACGATCAATAGGGAATAAAACACTAGAAACATAAAACAAACCATATGTTAGTAAAAATACTATAATACTAGATTTTTTCATAAACATTCTCCTTTTTACTAGAAGATTATAGAAACTTTATATGATTAGTATGTCCTTATAATGGATAAAATTCTAAATACATATTGTTTAACCTATTTCATACAAATTCTTTCATATTTTTATATGCACAAAGGGCTCTCTCTCGTGCTGCCTTATGATCAACAATCGGATAAGGATATGTATTCCCAAGTTTTATATTGGATTTTTGTAAAATATGCTCAGGTGCTTCCCAAGGTTTATGTATATATTTGTTTGGGATATCTCTTAATTCTGGTACCCATCTTCTTATATACTCTCCATTTTTATCAAACTTTTCTCCTTGTGTGATAGGATTAAAAATACGAAAGTACGGGGATGCATCTGCTCCACTTCCAGCAACCCATTGCCATCCCATTGTATTATTTGCAATATCAGCATCTAGTAGTGTATCCATAAACCATTTTGCACCTTCTTGCCACGGAATTAACAAATGCTTTACAAGAAAAGAGGCTACAGCCATTCTTGCCCGATTATGCATAAAACCGGTTTGCCATAGTTCTCGCATTCCCGCATCAATAAACGGATAACCAGTTTCACCCTTCTGCCATACTCTTAATAACTCCTCTTCCTTATTCCACGGAAAATGTTCAAAGTTTTTATTAAGAGGTTTATATACTGTAAACGGATAGTGATATAGCAAATAATAAGAAAACTCTCTCCAAATTAATTGGCGTATAAAACTAATCACTTGTTTTTCAAAAAAACTACATTGTCTTTCGGTACTTTTATTTATTAAGTAGTGATACATTAACTTCACTGATATTTGGCCAAATGAAAGATATGGCGCCAACATTGAATGAGCATTTTGATTTGGAAAATCTCTTCCTTCACTATAAGAGGCTAATTTACTAGAGAAAAATTTCTTAAATGTTTTGTATGCCCCTTCCTCTGTAGGCTCCCATATTGCTTCCATATGAGATGTCCACGGTATAGTCGGCAACAAGTGTAATTCTGAGACAGATAAGCTTGCTGGTAAAGAGCTTCCCCACTTTATACTCTGTACTCTGCTAATAGGTTTAGGTATTACCTGCTTTTGAAATGCATTGTAAAAAGGCGTAAACACCTTATATTCAGTGTTATCCTTCTTTTTTATAATCCACGGTTCTAATAATAAATGCGAATTAAATTCCTTACAAATAATACCTTTATCTTCTAATATCATTTTCATTTTTTGATTAGATTTTAACCTGTCTGGATCATAACAACTATTCCAATATACAGCCGTTATATCTAATTGTTTTATGAGAGAAAGTATTTCTTCCTGTGTATTTCCTTTGCGGATTATTAAAGTAGAGCCCAATGCCTTAAGTTGCTTTTGGACATCCATTATAGCATGGCGTAACCACCACTTTGCCGCACTTCCTATTGAAAAAGTTTCATCTTGTACATATACCGGAAGAACCCCCCCGGACTGAACAGCCTCAAATAGAGCTGGGTTATCATATAAACGAAAATCTTTTTGAAACATAACGATAATTTTGTTTTGCATGGCTATCCCCTCTTACTCTTAA
>NZ_JBNLYE010000426.1:0-3121 GCF_050172095.1 Bacillus sp. GMs2/2 | reverse complement strand
CCTTTTTTTCTATATTGGTTTGGGGAACAACACTAAAGTTTTATAGAGGCTTTAATTATTCAGAGGGATTTAAATTATCTATAGGTAACTTTTTGAAGATTGGTAGTGGGGCTTTCTTTGTTATAGTGTGTCTATCATTAATGCTAATTTCCATTGCATTAAAGTTAATTAGGATGAATAAGGATCCTTTAGGAAAAGGATATTTACCTCAAATAGATAAAATTTGTGACGTAGATTATTTAGTTGGGAATAAAGCTGATATTATGGAATTTTTCTCTTTAAATTTTCCAATTTTGGAGGTTTATAAAAATCCTGCTTCCAGCATTGTTGAACATGAGGTAACATTTACTTTACCTATAACAGTTTCTAATTTTCGATTTGTGATAAAGTTATATCAAAGTGAAGATAGAAAGGGAATTTTAACTTGTTTTGGGAATTTAGCAAATCAAATGGATAAAACAGAGGTTGGAGAATCCTACACATGTATAGTCACTAATAAATTAAAAGAGGAAATATATCATACAATAAATGAAAAAGATTGTTATGGAATATTAAAGATATATGATAAAGAAAAAAATGTGGTAGCTAAATATACACTGAAGAAACGATTAGAAACGGAATTTAATTTTCACTTTGAAATGGATAAAAAACTATTAGCTAATTTCGATGGTAGCAAAGATCGAGACTATGGATTAATTGAGAGTATACAATGTCATAATGGAAAATTAGTAAATTACCAGTTAGAGATGTAATTTAAAGAGTAACATATAAAATATTAAGGATAAGAAGTTGAATTAAAGAGAAGCACTCTGACGAGTGCTTTTTCTTGTGTGCCAGGCATGGCAACTGTCTAGGTGGTGAAAGTCCACTGTGGGGGTACACATCGACCAACCACTAAGGAAGCGCAAGGTATTTACCGTGAGGTGAGGGCTGAAGGAAGCGTGGAATAAAATCTTGGCTCGACGAACAGAAATCTGATACGAAGGCTCTATAAAGGGATAAGACTCCAATTCAAGTTAAAGTCCAAATAGATGTGCGTAACTTTGTAGAGTAAATCAGGCGAGTAAAAGAGGAAAGATAGTTGTCTTACCCTGGGAGATCTTGCGGATGTACTAACAGTACAGTCGAAAATGGTTAGCCGCAAGAAGTCAGCCGAGGCCATAGTAGTGAATTCAATTCATGAAGGGCTGAACAGTTTATAGTGTTTCAATACCACGAATGCGTAAGTAATAAACTCCGAATGTGTTAATGGTGAAAGTATGAGCGTATCTCAAAGGATAACCAAAATGGGAGACATTACTTACTACGTGAGAGGAAAGGCGAAACGAGTGTGGAACTTCTGGAAACAATTCTAAGTAATCAAAATATGAATAAAGCCTACTTACGCGTTTATAAAAATAAAGGTGCAAGTGGAGTTGATGGTGTAACAGTCGACGAACTTAAACGATATCTGAAAGAAAACAAGGACGAGCTACGTCAGCGCATTAGAACAAGAAAATACCAACCACAAGCTGCCTTAAGAGTGGAAATCCCAAAAGAAAATGGCAAGATGCGCAAGCTGGGAATACCAACAGTAGTGGATAGAGTAGTTCAACAAGCCATTCATCAAATACTAAGTCCTATATTTGAGAAGCAGTTCAGTGAATTCAGTTATGGTTTTAGACCAAAAAGAAGCTGTGAGATGGCAATCGTTAAAAGCTTGGAATTTCTAAATGATGGATATGATTGGATAGTGGATATTGATTTGGAAAGATTCTTTGATACAGTTCATCACGATAAGTTAATGCGAATTATATCTAATACAATATATGACGGAGACGTCATTTCCCTCATAAGAAAGTTTTTAGTCAGTGGGGTTATGGTGAATGGAAAGTATAAAGAAACACCGGTCGGAACTCCGCAAGGAGGCAATCTAAGCCCTTTACTGAGTAACATTATGTTAAACGAACTCGATAAGGAACTCGAGAGTAGAGGACTTCAATTTGTGAGATACGCCGACGACGCTCTTATCTTTGTGAAAAGCGAGAAAGCGGCGAGTAGAGTGATGAAATCAATTGTGAGATTTATAGAAAAGAACCTAGGTTTGATAGTCAATACAGAAAAGAGTAAAATCTCTCGTCCGGAAGATTTAAAATTTTTAGGATTTGGATATTATTATAACCCTAAGGATGAGAGGTATCAAACGAAACCACACCCGATCTCAGTACAGAAATTCCAAAGAAAGCTTCGACAACTGACAAAACGAAACTGGAGCGTTCCGTTAGACTATCGAATATTGAAACTAAAACAAGTTATTTTTGGATGGGTAAATTACTTCAGGAGTGCAAATATGAAAGGAGTTATGAAGCAAGTAGATAAGAAGCTCCGCTCCAGAATTAGAGTGATTATTTGGAAGCAATGGAAAATACCGAAGAAACAAATCAAATCGCTTGTTCAATTAGGGATTCCGGAGGAAGAAGCGAAGGGATTAACCTACTGTCGAAAGGGCTACCGATACATAGGATTATCGAAAGTCGTTCAAAGAGCCATCTCAAACCAAAGACTAAAGAAGAGGGGCCTCCCTTCTTCTCTAGAACGCTATCTAAAAGTTCGCACTGTAATATAAACTGAACCGCCGTATACGGAACCGTATGTACGGTGGTGTGAGAGGGGCGAGAATAAATTATTTTATTTTCCCTCTACTCGTTTTTTAATTGAGGGATTATGATTTTTAGTAGCGTATGATAAAATATTCTTAAAATTATTATTTTTTGATAGAGGAGTGATTGATTGTTTCAAGACTTAACGAGAAGTCGGTTATACGGTCTATGTCCTAAAGGAATAGATACTCCATTTGTAGAATCTTTATTGAGCTATCTTATTAGATTAGCGGAAGTGCATGCTGTTCATTTGGGAGATTTACTAGCTTACGAAATAGCACCAATATTGGAGAAACAATATTTGTTAAATAGTATCGAGAGAGGAGGAAATCGTTTTTATGATGGGGCTAGGACAATTAATGGTATTGGAAAGAATGCCGAAGATATGATAACTACTTTGGAGTATCTTACAGGTATAAAAAAATTAGAGAAGTTGACTCTTTCAAAATTTAAAGAAGTGTTCATTGTTAGGAATTTAATAA
>NZ_JBNLYE010000425.1:0-3141 GCF_050172095.1 Bacillus sp. GMs2/2 | reverse complement strand
GTAAACTTTTATCCAAAATTTTACTTTCATTTCATTGCAAACACTGTGTTTATAACATTTCTTCGTATATCGAATAAATCTCCGGAAAAGTATATATTCAAAACAATGTTATTTCCCTTGTCTCATAAATACCATTTTTCAGAAGAGGTACCAGTCCAATTTGTTTGTCTCAAAGCCTCGTTATTGCTAACTCCAAAATTACGAACACCATCATTCTAATATTTGGAATGATAATCTACAGGCCTTCCACTATTTTTGGATAGTAGCATCAACTAGTACATAATTGCTATTACCATTTTTAACATATGAAATATCATTCACTTTATAGGTCGTATTTCTCGGCAGCAACATCTCCATTTCCCATGGATAAGCGCTTAACGGAGCAATATATGCGCCATGGTTTCCTTTAGGTACCGTTAGACGAATTAAAATTGGTCTCCCATTAAAGCTATCTGAAGGATCCTTAAGAATAGATGTGCTCATATACGTATAATCAGTTTTATATTTCCCTAATAATTTGTTTTTAAATTTAGAAAATTCTTGTTCATTTATTTTATTATCTTTTATGAGCGTGCCTTCCGTTAAGTCAAACGAGCTTTCCTTACTCCTACGATATACCACTATGTCATCAGGTACACTGGAAGAACTAAATGCTCGATCTAAATGCTTGATTTTTTGTTCCATTTTCATATCTTTTCCTGTTAATTGACCCTTATTTTCCAGAAGATACGTATTTAAATGATGATAGCCTGTCTCCATATATGACTTGAACTCTTCTATCTCTGTACTACTAACGTTTGGAATCCACTGATGATAGAATTTTTCTCCCCATGCATCAGCAAGGGGTTTATTGGCCAAACTATTAAAATCTAAGGGCTTTTGGATATTTTTTTGTACGACCGACTCTGTATCCGCATGAACTGTTGAAGTTAAAAATGCTGTACTTCCAGTAACCATTGTACTGAGTGCTAAGATAACTGATAAAAAATTTTTCTTGATTTTCATATGTATCCTCCTTATTTATACACTTAAGAGCAGCCAAATTTCTTAAAGTGATGGATAGTATCTGTGTGGCAGTTCGAGTTCAGTCAGGTTATATTATCAGCATCCCGCCTTTGGCCATCCATGGTTATAATCTTTGCTCCTCTTGTTGTATCTTGTAAATAATACTGATTGTTGGCCTGTGTAACAGTGAGTTCTCTTATCTCCCTTAATAATCCTTTTCCTATTCCCTTTGCTGGTCTACCTATCACTTCTTTATCAATTACTTTTTCTCCTGACTTTGAAGAGAGTTTGCATGTGCAATCTCTGCCAGTACTTCTTCCAAATTTGTTCCCAGAATACCAACAGTCATTGTGAGTACTAATTTTTTTTACAAAATGAACACATCCTTTTTCAGAATATTACCCATCATGAAATTTCATTTGGAAAAACAGATATTCTTATACGCCGATTACATATTAAAAAATCCATAGTGGGTATACAACTCATTCTAGATCCTATTTATTAAATAAAATGAAAGTTAAAATAAAGATTTTATAAAAATTTCGCTGGATAGGAATACAGCTCCAGAATTATTCCATGCAAAAACTAAAACAGATCGTCTGCTGTTCCAAACTACATAAGCTTGCTTATATTCAAACGTCCATTCAGCATTTAACTGATTGCTATAACTCCATATAGGGGTAGCACCCCATCACCATCAAGCTAACAGAACAGATTGCTCCCAAAACGATAAAAATGAACTTCATTGCTATAAAAGACTCTAATTTTTCGTTTTGGGGCAAATATTATATTAAATGATGTTGAAAATAATAGATATGTCTGAATCACTAGTTTCAAAAAAGCCTTCACGCAATGATGATTGCATGAAGGCTTTTGATGTTTTCTTATTTTTTTATCTCATTGACCCATGTAATAATGTCCTGGATGACGTACTCGGGAACATTTGCAGGGATTTCGTACTCACTTGGAAGACTCAATTCCCCGTCACCCTCCGTGAAGAAATGATTCAATTTCGGATATTCTTTGAACTGAACATTCTCGCGGTTTGAAAGTCCTTCCTGCCAATTTGTATATTCATCTTTTACTGTTACTTGATAATCGCGTGCCCCTTGCAGAATCAGTAAAGGCTCTTTTCGTAATTTTGCCTCCTCAACTGGACGCCACCTAGTAACATCATACATAAAATGAGGAGACGGAAACGGAAAATTGTAGCCAGCTGGCGGATGGTTAGGATTAAAAGTAGGATCCAGGATAAAAGCGAACTGTCTTTTTAGTTCATCGATTACTTCCTTTGGCGCCCCAAGGTATTGACTCACATCAATGGCAGTGTCAGTCAAAGGGCGTGCAGGTGGTGCTACCTCAGTAAGGGTTTAAAGAGTTTCTTATTATGATTGTCTGTTTTTGGTTCATTATGTTTCTCATGTATGGTGAAAGCCCGTTACAATAGAATGGAGTCGAAAATCTAAAAACCCTTAGGTAGCCCTCATAGGTGTAAGATCTATGGGGGCTTTTTTAATACAGACCATAATAATTTCACGTACCGTAATTATAATAAAAAAAAGAAATCATCAACAACGGGATTTCCTCCTTTTGATAATATTGTTATTAGAAATTGTTGTTTATATAAATGGCATGGAAAACAACAACTAATTTACAAGACAGCTATTCCTCTGAATTAGTACTGGAGACTGATTGACACTCTGGTATTAAGTATTTAAATTTAACAGTATTAAAATGAAAGGTGGGAATAATAATGAAACATAATAAGTTACATTATTGGCAGAAAGAGCATACTAAACGAGTAACAGAATTCCATAAAGATCATGCTTTAAAAATAGAACGTGGTGAGAATGGAAATGGATTGCTAGCTAAATGGGAAAGATTTGTTTACACCAAAGGAAAAGCTCTTGTTAATGCAGTAAAGTAATAAAAGTAAAAAGCAGCCTTCATAGGCTTCTTTTTTTATTTGACTTACTATTGGGTGGAGCTATCTAAATCTTGCATGCTCTTAGCGTGGTTTTTTTTTCGTTATGGGGGATACTTCAACATCTTAGCTTGATAGCGATGTTTCCGTACCCCAATTACCTATGGAAGTAGGTAGTTTTTCATTTTTATATAGATTTTATATAATACAGA
>NZ_JBNLYE010000424.1:0-3146 GCF_050172095.1 Bacillus sp. GMs2/2 | reverse complement strand
GGAACGTTGCTTTTGTCCACCAGAGACTTCAGAAGGATACTTTTGAAGTATTGCTGAAATGCCTAACATATCAGCTACTTTTTCTACTTTCTGTCCAATATTTCGTGATGAAACACCTTGAAGGGAAAGTGGAAGAGCGATGTTTTCGTAAATAGTTAAGTTCTCCAATAAGTTAAAGTCTTGGAAAATGAATCCTAACTTTTGTGAACGGAAATCAGAAAGCTCACCTTGTTTCATTTTCGTAATATCTGTTCCTGCAATTTCAACAATGCCGCCCGTTGTTTTATCTAACGTTGAAATTACATTTAATAATGTCGTTTTGCCAGAACCAGATGGTCCCATAATTCCGACAAACTCACCCTCTTGAATTGAGAATGAAACACCTTTTAACGCATGTGATTGGTTCTCACCTTTTTTACCGTACACTTTTTGGACGTTTTTCACATCTACAACTGGTTTTGTCATATATATCCTCCTATGTTTGTTTTTTCATTTCTTTAAAATAAGTCGCTATTCATACTTGCTACTAACAAAATAGTCATGTTGCATCTATCTTTTCCATAAGGCTGTCACGATGTATCCAATTGAAAGCTGTAAAGAAAATTTTATTTTTAATTTCTCCACTCACCTCATTGCTTTGAATACAAACATGATAAACTATGAAAATTAGGAAACACCCTGTAAAATCCTTAAGAATTCTTAAGTTTAATAAAAAAAGCTTATGGAACCTGTAATTCCATAAGCCAATCTATTTGATTGGATGTTCAACAATAAAGGACATCCGACCATCTTTATATTCTGCATATATATTACCATGATGAAGTTCAACAATTCTTTTTGAAATAGCAAGCCCCAGTCCATTTCCTTGATCACTTTTTCTTGCCTTATCACCCCTGAAAAATCTTTCAAACAATTTATTAGGATCGCTAACAGGTGGTTTCTCGACTTTATTCGACACTTTCAAAATTGCTTTATTACCTATTCGTTCAAGACATACGAATAATGCCGATGGTTTCATGCTGTACTTTATCGCATTCATAAACAGATTTTCATAAACACGTACCATTTTTTCTACATCTATGAAGATAGGTATTGTTTCTTCCGTGATTGATTTTTGAACGATTAAACTTTCCTTTTCAAATATAGGAATGTATTCTCCAACTATTTGTTCCAACAAACCAGATAAATCGACTTCATTAAGATTTAACTTAGCATCTATGCCTGATAAACGAGTATATTCAAACAGCTCATCAATTAAATATCTCAGTCTCTGTGACTTTGAATACGTGGTTTCAAGGTATTCCTGTAATTGTGTGTTATTGTTGTATTGCCCTCGTTTTAATAAATCTATATAGCCAATAATAGATGTTAACGGTGTGCGTAAATCATGAGATACGTTCGTTATAAGTTCATTTTTTGTACGTTCTAATCGTCTTTCTTGTTCAAATGTATTTTTCAATTCCTTAGACATATAGTTGATATTTTGAGCAAGTTGGGTCAATTCGTCCTTCCCCTTAATCCCAATTGTCAAACCCAGTTTTCCATTGGCAATATCATTTACATTATCCGAAATGAGCTTCAAATATACTATTTTCTTTCGAACCAATATCAAAAAAAGTATGATAAAGTTAAAGATTGCGAACGCGAATAAGAAAAACAGTGCCAAATTTACTTCAAAGATACCAAATTCTTCGTGTTTTACAAATAATGGATCTATGACATATACCAAAATGAGAATTGTTAAACCAAATGAAATAAAAAAACTAACTGCAACAGCACCAAGAAGTTTTATAATGATTTTATTTCTAAAACTAACATTCTTCATATTTTATATCCAATTCCCCACACAGTTTTAATATAAATGGGATGTTTAGAATCCTCTTCTATTTTGTCTCTTATTTTTGTAATATGCACCATGACAGTATTGTCTGATTTATAAAAAACCTCTTCCCAAACTGCTTCATATATTTTTGCTACACTCAGGACACTCCCTTTGTTGCGGGCAAGTAGTTCGAGAATAGCAAACTCTTTTGGAGTTAGCCTTGTTTCCTTTTCCCTTACCCATACTTGACGAGTATCTGTATTCACGGTTAAGTCACCAATTTCTAGAATGCTTTTATTATGTTCTATTGACGTATTGTATTTTTTAGACCTTCTTAATTGCGATTTTACCCTAGCAATTAATTCTAATGGGTTAAACGGTTTTGATAAATAATCGTCTGCACCAGAGGCTAGACCCTGAATTTTGTCTATATCCTCAGATTTTGCAGATAGCATAATGATAGGCATATTACGATTCTCCCTAATCTTCATGCAAGCTTCAATACCATCCATATTCGGCATCATAATATCTAAAATAATAAGATCAAATTCATTTTCTTCTAACAATTGTAAAGCTTCCATAGCATCTTCAGCTTTTTGAGTTTTCAGACCTTCATTTTCCAAATAAACAGAGATAAGATTTCTAATCTCTTTATCATCATCAACAATAAGAATTTTTAACTCCATATGATTCCTCCACATTTTTTCTCGAATTGAACAACTAAAGACATAAACAGTTGAAACATTTCTATCTTATTTTCTTCAAATTAATTCCTTAAATTTTTTTGACTCCAATAAACCTTGAAATTGAAAAGGCTACACCAACTGATTTCTAGTTCATTATATACAAAAATAAGAAAATGAATTATTTTCATACTTAATCCACCCACAGGTTTGAATTCATAATTATACACTAGCGTCCAAATCTTAAAAAAAAGGGGGAAAAGTTCTTAAGAATTCTTAAGCTTTCTACAGCATTTTGTCATAAGGATATATGGCCACTCTTGAAGTGTTCACTATTAGGCCTCACCATACATGCCCATCAATCTAAAATTTTATAGTACCTCAGAACGAAATTTTGTACTAACTTGTAACAAAATACTCATTTTTTGTTTTGAGGTATTTGCATTTTTTAGCTTGATGGGCATGGGGATGGGGGACAGCCGAGTAATTGATAAATCTCCTTTCTTGTTTTTCTCTCTATTTTTTTGTTGCTTACATTAGAAATGCTAAACCGTATAATAACTCATATTAAACTTATAAATAGACTTGCTAGTAATTTTTCATACTAATTATTCCTTTCTTCATGCTGTAATACTTAATAG
>NZ_JBNLYE010000423.1:0-3163 GCF_050172095.1 Bacillus sp. GMs2/2 | reverse complement strand
ATGTATATTTAAATTTACAGTTATCGAGGAGGATATATGGTGAACTTTGAAGAATTAGCAATTGCTAGACGTTCTGCAATGAAATTTATACAAGGTATAGAAATCCCTGATGAGGATTTTAAAAAGATATTTGAGTTAACTAAGCTTTCTCCATCTTGCTATAATTTGCAGCACACACATTATGTTGTAATTCGTGATCAAGAGCGAAAAGAAAGATTAAAAGAATTAGCTTTCGGTCAATATAAAGTATCGAGTGCATCAGCGGTAGTGCTCGTTTGTGGTGATAAAAAAGCATACCAAAATGTTGAAAATATTTACTTCGGTATGAAAGTTTTAAAAATGATTGATGAATGTGAATATGAAGATACAATTAGGCAAACGAAAGGTTTATATGAAGGAAAAGGAGAGCGTTTCATGGAGGATGAAGCGATTAGAAATGCTTCGTTAAGCGCGATGACTTTTATGTACGCAGCTAAATATTATGGCTATGATACATGTCCAATGATTGGTTTCGATGAAAAAGCAGTACAAAGTGAATTAAATATGCCGGAGCATATAGTACCTGTTTTAATGATTACGATAGGAAAAAGTGATACGACTAAAACTCGCCCACGAGGATATCGAAAGCCGATTAGTGAGTTTGTTACATACGAATCGTTTTAATAAAGTGAAACTTTTAATCAGTGGGGGGCTTACTGCCCGTTAATGCGGGAGAAAATTTATTTAACTATAAAAACAAGGGGATTCTAAATGGAATCTTCTTGTTTTTGCAATTGACAAATGGAATGAAGTTTTATAATATATAAATCGTAATCATTACGTTTTAGTTGCGATTTTTGAAAGAAAGGAGAATTAAATATGCGTGTAAATATTACATTAGCTTGTACGGAGAGCGGTGATCGTAATTACATTTCTAAAAAAAATAAACGAAACAATCCAGAACGCATCGAATTAAAAAAATATTGTCCACGATTAAAGCGAGTAACGTTACATCGTGAAACGAAGTAGAAGACTAGAGATATCTCTAGTCTTTTTTTATAGTTCTTTGGTTTTGTTTGTTATAATTACCTTAAATTGTAATAAAGGGAGCGGTATGATGAATCAAAAAGATAAAGAAAGAAAAGAGCAAGTGGCTCATATTATTGATATTCCAGGTGATTATAGGCTTGTTGTAGATGATCAAGAAGGGGTTGATGACCCGTATCATTTATTGTGGTGGGCACATAAAGATGATGAGGAGAAACAGATACAAATTACATTAAATAGACATACTGGTAATTTAATTGAATTTAGGATAGATGATGAAAATTCTTTTTCAAGTGGCAAGGAAGCGATAGAGGAGAAGAAGGCAAGAGAGATTGCAAATGCGTTCTTGAAAAAATATACAAAAGAAGGATATGAATTCTATACATATGTAACGGTTAAGGACGACAGGCGCGGTTGGAAAGAAGTAAATTATATGCAAGAAGTGAATAGCTATCCATTGCCGAATACAGGGTGCGTTGTGCGAGTGCACCCTTCAGGTAATGTTGTGCATTTTCATTACAATGGACAAAAAGCTATAGAGAAAAAACCGTTATGGCCAAGTGAAATTGTTGAGGAGAATATCGTTTTAGAAAATTTGAAAGCTAGACAAGATATGAGACTTGTATTTGTAGATTTAACATACTCTTCATGTGAGTATAAAAGCGGGGAAGAAGTAAAAGGGTACCAGCTTGTATATGAACCAGAGCCTAGTCATGCGTTTATTGATGCAAGTACAGGTAAAGATTTATTTGGACTAGATCATTATAAATTACCTTCGGCTGTAGCTGTTGAAAAATCGAAAAAAGGTAACGAACGAGGTGACGTATTCGAATTATTTGACTGGAATAAAGAAGGTTTTACAAAAGTAGATGAGACAGAAAATGATGATGAAATAAGGATGAAATTTGTTCCGAAAGAGGAATTACAAAAACAGAAAGAAGAAAAGGATCCATATTTAATGAATGAATTCTTTAAAAAGCATTTACCGATGTTGAAATATAATAATTTAGTTAGCGTTAAAATTGATAAATTAACCAATGAATTAACTGGTTTTATAAAACTGACAGATGATAAAGAAGTAAAGCAAATACTGTCTAGAGAGGAATGTTTACAAAAAGCACTTCAATTTTTAGAACGAGTTATTCCAGATATCACACAATATCTGCGTCTTTGGGAGGAACGTGAAGAAGCAGAAGATGGGATTGAAAGATTTATCTTTTCTGTATATATAAATGATATTCCGGCAGAGTATAACCAATTTATGATTAACATCAATGCAGAAAATGGTGCTGTTATGCACTACTCGGGGGAGTCTAGCAACTTTATAAAAGAATTGCTCACATATGAAATAACACCAAAAGTAACTAAAGAAAAAGCGTTAGAAATATACAGAGAGGCTATCCGAGTTAAATTAGAATGGTTTTTAGATCATGATGCAGAGGAAACGAAATACAAACTACTTTACAAACAAACGACAGATGAAAAACATAAAGAACCTTTTAATTGTAGGCGGGAAATTCGTTATATTGATGCCCAAGCGGGGAGAAAGATTTGGAGTAAGTAAAATAAAAAGAGTTATTTTTCAAAGAAAATAACTCTTTTTATTTTTATACTTTGCCTGTTCGTTTTTCAAAAGTAAATGTGATAGGAAGATTGGAATGAGAACTATCACTTTTAAATATTACTTTCCATTCTTTAGTATGGGCTTTAATTTCAAAATTAAGAAGATTCATCGCTCTACGTTTATCTATTTCTAAAAACATATTATGAATTTCTGGTTCTTGCTGTAAATTAAGAGCCTTTAGTGTGACTGTAAATGTGAAAAAATTCTGCCCTTCATATACTATTTTTGATATTTTTGTTTTTTGTTTATTTAACAGCACATAAAAACGGTCTGATGGAGTTAATTGTACAGAGTCATCAGTAATTTCATTTTCGCTATTATGAAGTTCAACTAAGTAAGATGTACTATGGGAAGAATCTTTTTTGCTTGTAATCTGTAATTCAGTAGGAATCATCGGTATTTCATAAAAATCATTTCTTATTATGTTGTTGTAATCCTCTGAAAATTTACGAACTTCTTTTGGAAAAGAGTCTTCTTGTGTACTTAAAAAAGTTTTGTTTTGCTTTGGAATTT
>NZ_JBNLYE010000422.1:0-3166 GCF_050172095.1 Bacillus sp. GMs2/2 | reverse complement strand
CTTCTATTTTCTCTGCTACTTTCGTTACTTTTTGACGTAACAATGAAACTACATCTGTCATTGATTTTTCTAATAAAAACAAATTAAATAATGTGACTGCACGATGCGGAATTTGTACAGAATAATCCTCTTTTAAGTCCCTTTGAAGTAAGTTAGTTGGTGGAGGACTCGCTTCCCCTTCTACAATATCACAAAGGTCTGTGTTTAACTCTAGTTCTGCTGTTATTAATGAAGCCATATAACTCCCATTTAACCCTGCAAAAGGTTCACCTACATGTGTCTCTTTTCCGTAGCAAAGAAAACCAGGTAACACTTTACCAATAGAGCCAGTGTAAATATACTTATTTTGGTCACCAGGATGTCTTGAAAACATAGGCTCTGAGTTTAAGACCGTTTTATAATCTAAATTATGCTCTCTTGCTAAATCTAATAGCCTCGGAACAGCGGCCCTCATCCCTACAGAATTCACTTCTTCATCTGGTACAGCCAATAAAAGAACATTCCCATCGAATCTTCCTTCACATGCTTGTTCAATCATTGCCATTTGTAATGCGAGGCCGCATTTCATGTCCATTGTTCCTCTACCAAACAGCCAATCTCCATGTTCTATATCTTCACGTACATGGTCTGGAAGTTCATCTTTATGAGAATAAAACATAGATGTTAACTTTTTAGGATTAAATGCATCTTCTTTCCACACTCCGTAATCTTGTACATCTACAACATCAAAGTGACTTACTAGAATTACAGTATTTTTTGTACTATCGCTTTTCTTTACTAGTGCTGTAACAAAATATCGTCCGTCCCCCGTCGGATTTTTTTGCACATGGTGCGGGTTTTCTTTGAAGTACTGTAAATCAGATAATTGCTCCACAACAAAGTCTGGCAATATCACTTCAGCCTCTGTACCTGTAATACTAGGAATTTCAACAAGACTGCTTAATAATTGAATCAATTGTTCTTTTGATTGCCACTTTGACATATAAATCCCCCTATTTTTCCGCATTATGAAAACGAATTCCAATATATGAATAAAAAATGACGACAGCTATCAAAATTATAGTTCTGATGTACTGCCGATTTTTATTGATATTTCATGAGCTGCTTGTTTTACCTTGCTAATAAGAAAAGATAGTCGATCATCATTAATACGATGACTAATTAACCCAACACTTAATGCTCCTACTACTTTATGATTAAATCCGATAATAGGTGCAGCTACTGAAGCTGTCCCTTCTGTTTTTTCACCATAACTGACAGCATATCCTTCATTTTTTATTTGCTTTATTTGATTAAGAAGAATTTGCTTTTGTTCTGGTAATGAAGGAAGTAAATACTCTACAATATGTTCCATTTCATTCGTTTTCATATTGGCAAGCATCGTTTTATTTGCAGCACCAATTGAAAGTGGAATTTGTTCTCCTAGATTATCGATAACCCGAATTTTTAAAGGACTATCAATTCTTTCAATGATAATAGAATGCGTTCCGTTTGGAATATTCAAATAGACACTTTCTTCCACTTCAGCAGCCAAACGTTTCATCACTTCTCTTGCAACAGATCTATAGTCTACCTTCTCCAATTGACGTAACCCTATTTCCATCCACATTGGTCCAATTTTGTACTGTTTTGTCTCTGTAATTTGTGTAACTAACCCATGCTCCATTAGAGAGTTAAGTAATCTATGTACTGTACTAACCGGGAGATGTGTTCCATCAGCTATATCAGAAATAGCCCAATACTCTTTTTCATTTGTAGAATTCAATAATTTAATAATACTTATCGCTCGATCAATGGACTGTACCATAACTCGCCTCAACTTTACTCGTAATATGTTAGTACGCTTAATTAACTATCAATTTAGCAAACATTCGAAATGAAATCAATCTATTTATTTAATTTTCTAACAATAAAAACATATCACTAACAATGAATTGAAAACGCAAACAAAAAAATATTGACTTTTCTTTTTAATTGTCTGAAAATTATAACAAGATTTCACATCACGGAATACATTCCATAATACGGAAAAACATCAAACTTTATTCTATCAACTACGAAAGTGAGGAAAATAATGGCGCAAGTAAACAATACAAACAATGAATTAAAACGTACGATGAAAAGTAGACACTTATTCATGATTGCACTCGGTGGTGTGATTGGAACGGGGTTATTTAACGGATCTGGCTTTATTATAAGTCAAGCTGGACCTGGTGGATCCGTACTTGCCTTTATGGCCGGTGGATTATTAATGTATTTCGTTATGCTATGTCTTGGTGAACTCGCTGTAGCCATGCCTGTTTCGGGTTCTTTCCAGGAATATGCCACTAAATTCATCAATCCTGCAACTGGCTTTACAATCGGATGGTTGTATTGGTTAAGCTGGGCGAATACGACCGGTCTTGAATTTACAACTGCCGGTATTACAATGCAGCGCTGGTTTCCTGATATTCCTGTTTGGGTTTGGTGTTTAATATTTGGCGTTACAATCTTTACTATTAACGCATTATCTGCTCGTAGTTATGCAGAAACAGAATTTTGGTTTTCAAGTATAAAAGTATCTGCCATTATAGCTTTTATAATTCTTGGTGGCGCCGCTATGTTCGGCTTTATTGATTTAAAAGGCGACGAACCAGCTCCACTTCTTTCAAATTTCGTAAATCATGGTGGTTTATTTCCGAATGGACTTGCAGCTATTCTATTAACAATGGTTACAGTCAATTATTCCTTCCAAGGTACAGAGCTTGTCGGAATCGCAGCAGGTGAAAGCGAAGATCCAGCAAAAACTTTACCTCGTTCTATTAGAAATATTATATGGCGCACAATGTTTTTCTTCGTCTTAGCAATCTTTGTTCTTGTTGCTTTAATTCCTTGGGAAGAAGCAGGACTCACAAAGAGCCCATTCGTTGCTGTTTTTGATAATATCGGTATTCCATATGCAGCTGATATTATGAACTTTGTTATTCTTACTGCTGTTCTTTCTGTTGCAAACTCAGGACTATACGCTGCTACTCGCATGCTTTGGTCTTTATCAAAAAACGAAATGGCTCCAGCATTTTTAAAGAAATTATCATCACGTGGGATTCCTCTCAACGCTTTAATCATGACAATAGCTATTTCTGCTTTTTCTCTTTTAACAAGCGTCGTAGCTGCTGAAACGGTTTAC
>NZ_JBNLYE010000421.1:0-3143 GCF_050172095.1 Bacillus sp. GMs2/2 | reverse complement strand
GAAGAGCTTGTGAAAAAACAGTTTGGCAGCAATGCAGATAAATATGTAAATAGTAAAATACATGCTAAAGGACTGGATTTACAATATGTAGTTCAACAAGTTGAGTCTCGTCATAATAATCGTCTTCTTGATGTTGCTACTGGTGGCGGGCATGTGGCAAATATGTTAGCACCTATGTTTAAAGAAGTAGTTGCACTTGATTTAACAGAACAGATGTTAGAAAAAGCAAAAGTTTTTATAAAGCAGAATGGTCATGAAAATGTATCTTTTGTAGCAGGAAATGCAGAGAATTTACCATTTGCAGACCATTTTTTTGATACAATTACATGCCGGATTGCAGCCCATCATTTTACGAGTCCGGCTCAATTTATTTATGAAGTAAATCGTACGTTGGAGGATAATGGATTATTCATCTTAATAGATAATGTTTCGCCAGAAAATAATGAATATAATACATTTTATAATTTTATAGAAAAAAAGCGTGACCCAAGTCATGAACGAGCTCTAAAAAAGACAGAATGGCTTACTTTATTAGAAAAAAACGGTTTGCAAATGCAGTCATGTCTTACTTTTGATAAGAAGTTTGATTTTGACTGGTGGTGTAATATGATGGATGTCCCTTTACAAAAGCGTGAAAAATTAACAGAATGTATGATGAAAGCACCAAACGAAATGAAGGGATATTTTAATATTCAATTTAAAAATAATAAAGTAGAATCGTTCTATACTGAAATGGCTATGTTTATATGTAAAAAAAGTACAACGTTAAAAAGATAAATGTGTTGCAGTCTTTCTGAAGTACGATATACTTAGTACAGAGAAACCGAGAATTGAGGAATAGTTATAATGATTCGTGTACGCATTGAAGGTACTGAGGAAGAAATGCTTGAATTTATGGGGAAAATGCCAGACATTCCTGGATTTGAAAAGACACATATGAGAGAGCCGAGAAAAGGAAATAACCCGAAATACGATTCAAGTAAAAATGTACTTGCATATTTGTCTTATAAAAAGATTGAAGTCGCCAATAAATAGGCGGCTTTTTTAGTTTGCGCTGTTTCACCGCCTTGTCTTTTTCACATAATAATAATAATAGTAGATTATGCTCAAGAGGGGTGAGAATAGTTAATAAGAAAATTATCTTTTTTGGAGACTTTGGTATTGATGACGCCGTAGCGTTAATTTATGCAAATAAAACATGTAAATTAGATATTCTAGGTATTGTTGCTGAGTACGGGAATGTATCACGAGATATTGTTACGGAAAATGTTTATTTTTTAGAAAGGTACTATGCTACACAAGTGAAAATTATTGAAGGTGCGAGTAGACCGATGACAGCTGAAGAGCCTTTGTTTTTCCCTGAAATCCACGGGGATCACGGTTTAGGTCCTATTATTCCACCTGAGATGAGAATTTGTAAACGAGAAAATTTTTGTGAATTAATCAAATTAATCGAACCTTGTCCAGAAGATATTATAATTGTGGCGACAGGGAGACTAACGACGCTTGCTACGTTATTTTTATTGTATCCAAATATAATGGATCGTATTTGTTCGTATTATATAATGGGCGGCGCTTTCCTATTTCCAGGTAATGTTACACCTGTATCTGAAGCGAATTTTTATGGTGATCCAATTGCAGCAAATATTGTTATGAAATATGCGAAAAACGCTAGCATATACCCGTTAAATGTAACACAGGGCGCGCTTATAACACCTGAAATGGCCAATATAATAGATAAACAAGGAACTGGACAGGCGAAACTCATTAAACCAATGATTGATTTTTATTATGAGAACTTTTATAAAAAAGAATATCCGGGTATTGGTGGAAGTCCTATACACGATTTACTACCGTTTATCTCGTTTATAAATGACAGTATTTTCGAATATAAAAAATCGGCAGTGTGGATTAGTACGACAAATGATGTGACTAGGGGCCAAAGTGTAGCAGACTTTAGAAAAATAGCTGAGCCAACAAGGTTTGATGATCGGCCGATTCAAAGAATTGCTGTTGGTTTTAACTATGCAGCTTTTAAAGAAGAGTTTATGCGAACAATATTGAAGCCAGATTGTCCTTAATGTGTGTAATAAAAAGTCGGATAAATCGTTAGTTCAAAAAAGGTTTAATCTGTGTGTATTATTCTCAAAAATCTTAAAGTTGAACAACATGAATAACTTATGAAAAATGTCACATAACTAATGGTAAGCAATTGTTTCTAATTATATTTTGATTGGTGAAATGTAAAGGAGGTTATTATATGATTTGGTCTTTAATCGTCGGTGGTATATTAGGGTGGCTTGCGAGCTTAATTACTGGAAAGGACGTACCTGGTGGTGTAATAGGTAATATTATTGCTGGTATTATCGGTTCTTGGGTTGGTTCGAAATTACTTGGTAGTTTTGGTCCAGTCATTGGCGGATATGCAATTATTCCAGCTTTAATCGGTGCGATCATTTTAATTTTCATCGTAAGCTTCTTATTACGAGCAATGCGAAAATGAATGTAAGGACTGTTTACATTTGTAAGCAGTCCTTTTTATATGTTATGCTAGTATTATACAATCAGGAGGTGTCAGCATTGAAAACATTCACAGTAAATTTCCATCAAGAAGATAATGCTAAAGCGACAACAGTACAGAAATTAAGTGAAGAGGACTTTAACAAAGCAACAGAAAAAGGCACTCGTCATCTATTTGATTTAGATACAAACGTTGGATTCTTCGTATTCTTTGATGCAGAAGATGCAGAAGGAAACGATCAATACTTAATGTTACAATACGAAGGTGATCATGAAGAGCCAACTGCGTGCTACGGATTTGATTTAAAACTATACTATCAATTTTTAGCACTGTACTTAAACGATCTTGAGTTCCAAGGTGAAACAGATGAGGAAGAGGAAGAATACGGTCCAATTCATCATTTAGCGCATTTACTTTATCATATTGTTGAAGATGGTAAATCAATCGAAGTGTAATATACATATTTGAAGCTGCCCTTTTTGGGCAGCTTTTTTATATGACATTGGAATGGTGTACTGTGAGCTAAATAAAGTGAAACTTTAATCAGTGGGGTGTTCATCCCCACTGATTATCAGCCCTCACCAAGCGGGCTTTTACGGACAGCAGGGCCCCCACCTAACTT
>NZ_JBNLYE010000420.1:0-3178 GCF_050172095.1 Bacillus sp. GMs2/2 | reverse complement strand
ATTACATTTGCACACTTAGTATGCGAATGCAAGAGGTGTTTTTTCATATACCATCAGGTAAGATTTCCTGCTTTGTTTATTTCTTGATACGTAGCTATTTTTTAATACACAATAACTGGATCATACGTGTTCAAACTATCATATACAGTTTTTGCAACATTAGGAAGAAGGTTCACACACCCACCTGATCCTCCTGTTAAATAAGCATTATTTCCCCAGTCTTTTCGCCAGCCGGCATCGTGAAATCCTTGACCACTATTTGTGAATGGAACCCAGTAATCTACTTTAACCGCATAATCAGCTTTTCCTACTGCGTTACCTCTTAGCGTATATGGTGTTCGTTTATAAAGGACGTACCACACACCTGGTGATGTATCTTCACCAGTACTATGTTTACCAGTTACTACATTTGTTGTAACAACTAATTTTCCATCTTTGTAAATCCAAATTTGTTGCTCTGCAATTGAAACTTCTGCATACGTGTCTCCGATGCCATTATTCGATGTTGTTTTATAACCGATACCTTCCTTCTCCCAACCATTCCCGTGAATATTAGAAGCAGAAAGCGATTTGTCGCCTTTCTCAAAGGCTTGTTGAACTTGTTTAGTTTCTTTTTCAACATCTAGTGCCCAGCCGTATCCTTGTCCTTTTACTGATATGACTGAACCGGAATGAGTTTTAAATGAGAAATCTTTATTTAATGTTGATTTGGCATTATTAATTTCAGTGATTTTCTTCTTAATGTCACTCGCATCAATTGTAACTTTCATATCTTTTGACATAGAGGCATTTTGAATTAAATCTTTCGCTTTTAAAGGATAAACTTCATCCTGCACTTTATACTCAACAGACTGCCCAAGAAGATTCTGTAGTGCTTTCTCCTCTTTTTTGACAATCGGATCGTCTTCTTTAATAGGTTTTATGTATGCAGACTTCAGATGAATTTCGCTTTTATATTTTTGTTTATCATAATCTTTCAGTAGACTAGTAACATCATACTGTTTTCCTTCAACACTTTTCGAAATAACAATTTTCCCTTGTTCTAGCTTCGCCATAGCATCTTGAGGCGCTTTTAATTTCTCATTCATAGAGATGAGCTTTTCTTCTACAAGTTTTTTCATCGTTTCACTACGATACTGATCTGCCTTCTCTGGTAGCAATGAATAATTTTCTCCCTTTGAGGAAGGAAAAAATGTCCACTGACTTTTTAATAGTTTCTTAACCTGAGGCAAATCTTTTTCCGTAAGTTCCGTTTTTGTATCTTTTTCATCTAAAATTTGTTGTTGATCAACATAGACTTTGTTTGCTAGTCCAGATGTCTTTAGTTTCTGTATTGCCTGATCAGCGCTCAGACCACCAACTTTTGTGTCATTAATTGTAACATTCGAATTGAAGTGAGTTGCCTGATAATAACTCATTCCCCCAATAAGAAGTGCAATTACACCAATACCCACTGCAATAAACTTCCAATTTGTATAACGTTTTTTTGATCTTACTCGTTTTTGATCAATTTCTTCAACTGATTCATTTGTTGTATTGTTGTTCATCAATCTTTCCCCCGTATGCATTAACGTCAAACGATTTTCAACTAAAATCATAAACTAGTGTACCTTATTTTTCCTGAAATTTCATTATTTCCGATCACATTTTATCGCAATTTAATGATTAAATTTAGATTTTTCAATAGTACGATGCATTGCACAGCCCTTTACAAGTTATAAAATGAAATTTCAATCAACCGTTATACCAAGGGAATTAACTACATCTTCTTTGGAAATTTTTTTCTCTTTACGCAAAATACGAATTATATTATCCATTTTATGAACATCACCTCCTAATTTTGTCAAAAAAATAAACGATAGTCCTTCTATCTAAAATGTAGAAGGACTATCGTTTTTTCAGTTAGAGTATTTGTATAATCGTTTAACTTTTTATTTCCTGAAGGTCAAACTTGATGAAGATGATGAAATTTCATCTCATAGCCTTTAAATGAAAACATTATGTTTTTTATGGCAACCAAGTTTATTTTTATAAATTAAACCCTTAGCTTGATGCCTCCCATATATCCAGCAGCCTAAGATTAAGTAAGAGTCCATTCAACTAGATTTTTTCTAATATTTTTAGGAGCATCTTATTTCGCCTCGTCATATTTCACTAATTGAATTTAAAACACATCCGTATGCTATTTAGTAAAATTTACGATTCGAGACGTAATTATTGCAGTAATCAAGATAATACTAGCGGTTATCAAGCCAGATTCTCCAATCCAAATCTCAGTTTGATATCCTGTACTTGCACGTGCGAAAGGTCCTTGGATAATGGCATTCCAAGTGGTATGGATGATAACCGAAGGCCAAACGCTACCTGTGATAAGTCGTAAATAAGCTGTAATATAACTGAATGGCACAATACACAAATAGATGCCAAGTACTGAGAGAAAGACAGATGATCCCTCTACATACAGACCAGCGATAACAATTGGAACATGCCACGTTGCCCAAATCAATCCACTAATAAGGATCGGCCGTGAAAACTCTGCATCGACTAGCCTTGTGAGCATATAACCTCGCCAACCCATTTCTTCTCCCAAAACTGGGATTAAGTTAAGCAAACTTCCGAAGATGCCGCTCAATACTACTAGATAAATGAAACTGAATGGTGCCGTTACATACTGAAGTCCAAGTATATTGTAGATTGGTTCTAACATACCACCTTCGGGATGCTGAAACCTCGCAATTCCGCTCAGCCAGGCGATAGAATAAGTAATTCCACAAATAATCATAGGGATTAGCAGAGCAAAACCAATCCCCTTCCATACCTTTAAGTTACCGAGACCAAAAGATACATCTTTAAACCCTTCTTTCAGTATTATGCGAGTCAAAATAGAAGAAAGTGCTGGGGTAAACATATATACCACAATAAGCGGCATACTTTTCGTAATTATTACTACTACATTTAGGATAATAGAAGTAATGATTAAAATACTCAGAAAGAGTTGAATTCCTATTTTAGCACGTTGGATTTTATATTTATTGTGGAACGATTTTGCGTGTAATATCATTGTAATCCGCCTTCCCCCTTTCATTCACTTGTTTATCGAATTTACTTCTTGTCATTTCTACAGACACACCTTAGAATAAAAATATTTTGGCATACAGATTCATTCATCTTTAACATC
>NZ_JBNLYE010000419.1:0-3183 GCF_050172095.1 Bacillus sp. GMs2/2 | reverse complement strand
TAAAACAATATGAATATTCTACGTATCTGCTACTTAGTTCATCAAGAAATAAACAACTTTATTGCTTCTCAAATCATTTCATTTTAAATTAAATAACTCTATTCTCTCTACATAAAAAAGAGCCCTATATTAGGACTCTTTTTAGTATCAAGCTACTTTCCGATGTAAATGTTTTAGTTCCTTTTTCTTCTCTGCATTTGGTGGGCGGATTAATATTGAAATAATGAAGGAAATAACACTTAAAACACCGATTATAATGAAGGTTGGTTGAAATCCTCCGAGTATCGCTCCAATAAATGATCCTGCAAGCGCACCAAATCCGAAACCTTGGTAGACGATCCCATAATTTGTACTATGGTTTTTTAATCCAAAGAAATCTCCGACAATAGCTGGGAATATAGTTATATTACCGCCGAAGCAAAAGGCGACACTTGCTACACAAGCAAAATAGATTCCGTAATTTAGCGGAATAAAACTTAAAGTAAAGACTGACAAACCTATAATAATAAACGTTGCAGAGACAATTTTCATTCGCCCGATTTTATCTGATAACGTCCCAAGAATGATTCTACCTACTGTATTAAAGATTGCAATCATAGCAACAGCGTTTGCAGCGGTTGCTGCGCTAAGTCCAACAAGTTGTACGCCGATATCTTTTACCATACTGATTAAATACAAACCACCCATACACGAGGTGAATAACATAAAAAATAGCAGATATACTTGTTTCGTTCGCATCATTTCACGCGGAGTATAGTCATTGTGTAATGTTTCAGTTACAGCATTACTTACAATTGCCTCACGTAAGAAGCACGATCCGATTAACACTAAAAGTAACACGATAATACCCCAATATAAGAATGCTTGTGATACACCAAGGTTATCGATAAGATTTCCGTTTATATATCTAAAGATTAAGCTGCCCATTCCATACGCTGATACAGATATACCTGAAATAAGCCCTTTCCGATTTGGAAACCATTTAATTAAATTAGATAGTGATGTAATATAAGCTGTTCCATCCGCATAACCAACAACAACACCAGCTAATAAATATAAGAGTGGTAAGGAAGAAACTTGTGAACTAAGTATTAAGCCGAGTCCTAAAACAATTCCTGCAGTAGCAATAAGTTTCCGAAGTCCTAATTTTTTCTGCAATTTTGCTGCAAATAAAGTTGAGAATGATAAAGAAAAACTTGTTATGGAGAAAGTTATCGCTACCGAATTAAGATTCCATCCAAACTTACTTACAAGGGGTTGATTAAATAAACTCCATGTATAAATTGTTCCAAGGCCAATTTGAACAATGATTGTACCTAGAACAATTAGTAACGGATTTATAGAAGTTTGTTTCATACTAACTGTCCCCTTCTTTTATCTTGACATGAATTTTCACAGTTAGTATATCCATCGTAAATTGCAAGATACTGTACGGAAAATGGTAATTAAGTTCATATACACAAAAAGACACTTCATAAAGAAGTGTCTTTTGCAGGTTATATCAGATGTTTCTAAAGAAAGCTTTGTTAAGATAAGCCATTTTCAAATGCTTATGTATATATGTTATCAAATAATTTCTTATATGTGATGAGACTTAAGACGTATTTTTCATTCATCATATAGTCGGATGAAAAATTAATATTCGATTTCATCAAAATCCTTCGGCTGCGGTACAGTTTGCATATTAGCTGCATCTTTAGGATCGCTATAAATTGCATTTTGCTCTGTATTTACATCTTTTATATTTTGTTTTTTATTTTTGTTCACTTTATCTTTCACTTACAATCACTCCTTTTTGTTATAGGAGTAATTATGCCCTATTACCGTTACTAAATGTATCAGCGACTAAATTACTAAATTCACGTAAATAATATAAGTAATTATCACCGCCGTAGTTATATCTTTTGTTATACATTTTTGCAACAACTACATTATATTCAGGTATTACTAAAATAGTCGGTCCAGTAATCCCTAATATTTGATATGACCCTTTTGGAACACGTTCACCAAGTTCGCTTAATTGTGCAGATTCATTTTGAACGAACCAAAACAAGCCATTTTGTGGTAGCTCTTTATTTACATATGTTGGACTCTGCAAACTCGTAGCGATTTTTATAACTTCTTTTGGAACAATTTGCTTACCGTTTATCACACCTTGATTTAAATGAAGGTTGCCCCAATAAGCAAATTCTCTAGCTGAGACAAACAGATTTTTTTCAGTACCGTCATCTACCGTACCAATTTCACTAATTGCGTCTTTATTTGGATTATTAACAACGCCAACTAAATTTTCATCTCGCTGAACTCCAACCTGTTTCTTGAAAATTAGCAGGCTTAAAAACACGCTCCTTTAACAATTCAGGAAAACTTTTGTTATATAGCTGATAAATAAGACGTGTCATCATTCTTACATTAATATCTCTATATGCCCATGCTTGTCCCGGTTCAAATTCACGAAAAATTGTCCCGTCATTCATTTCTTCTAATCCGTGCGAATGTGTTACTAAATGTCTTATCGTTGTTTTACCAAGCAATGCAGGATCAAAGTCTTTAAAATATTTTATCGCTTCATCATCAATAGAGTTTATTTTCCCCTCGTAAAGCGCATACGCTATCATTAATCCTAAATAACTTTTTCTAGCAGAAGCAACGTTGAATTGCGAAGATGCAGTTACTTTTTTATTAGTCGCTGTATTTGAGTGATAACCGCTATAATGCTCTAATACGACTTTATTATTTTTTATAATACAAAGTGCTGTAGCAGAACTATGATTTTTTTCTTTTATATTCTCTACCCAAGAAGTCAACTTTTCGTATGTATACAAATAAATCCTCCTTAATCCTAATACAAAATTACAGCATGAAAGAAAAGTATAAACAGTATTTACACCTTTCTTTCATGTAAAATAGTTTTGATCTTCTATACTTAAATGATCCACCAGTTCCAGCAATTAAAGCAACCAAAACATCCGGCACAACCTACGCAACCACCACATCTGCCGCCGCCACAACCGCCACAGCGTCCACCACAACCTCCGCATCCGCCACAACGACGTGCATCGCCTTGGATGTAATAATATGGATATTGACTTTGTTGTTGATCCCAATACACAACATTACCAGTTTGATAATCATTAAGGTTTAATGTTTGTAATTCATGTTGAAACTGATTCATTACGAACC
>NZ_JBNLYE010000418.1:0-3191 GCF_050172095.1 Bacillus sp. GMs2/2 | reverse complement strand
GAAAAGAATGAAAAGATGAACAATAAAAATAAAGGAAAAGTATTTTATGGTAATGATTGTTGCAAATTAAGAGCATGTAGCCATATTAACATCCCTAAGTCAGAACTTACAGAAAGACTTCTTCAAGCTCTTGGTCAAGCTATTCTAGTTCAATATAGATCTGGTTGCCTAGGCGGAGGAACTACGGGGACTACTGGTGCTCAAGGGCCTCAAGGCGCTCAAGGACCTCAAGGCGCTCAAGGACCTGCGGGCGATACAACTGCGACACTATCTGTCTTCCGAATTTACTAACCACAATTTCCGAAAATATTTTGGAAGGACTAAGCACATTTATAAGTAATAGATGTGATTTTGATTGTCTATTAAATCTCTCTTTTAATAAAAAGGAGCACTTGTTTGGGAGGATAAGTGCTCCTTCTTTACGTTTCTTTACCTCAAATTTACTCTATCTTAATCCTCATTTTGTATGATAAATAATGAAGTCAAAGATATGAAAGAGGGATGAAAAATGAGAGTTATGTCACCGATACGCATTTGGATTGCTCTTATGATATGCATTATTTTATGTGTAGGATTTTTTTTAACTCTAAAATATTCCACTATTTCAAAAGCAGAGAGAAAAACAGTTCCATACACACTTTTGTATACGAAACAAAACAACATCCTTTATTCCAATTCCACAAATAATGAAAAAAAAGTTATAAAAGGAATGCTTATTACGGAAGCTCCTAGTTACGAAACTCTACTTCAAATTGCTGAAACGATTAAAGATCAATATACAAATAAAGGAATTGATGAAATCACGCTGTCTATCCATAATGAAAATAATGGTAGTTATGAAGAAGAATTACCATACGAACCGATTAGTAAAGGAACAATAATCATCACATACGATTCCCACTCCTTTGGTAGTACGAACATTACTCTTAATGAATAGTAGCATTTACCTCACAAATTATGAGCACACTTTATTTTTCACATGAAAAAGAGGCGAATAACGAAATTCGCCTCTTTTTTTACCATAATGATGGAATCCACTCTTTCACTTTATTAAACCACTCTTGCTGTTCTTTTTTCCTTTGTTGTTCTTCTTCTTGCCTTTTCTTTTCTTCTTCTTTTCTTCGCTTTTCTTCTTCAATTGTTTGCAATTGTTTTTTATAGTCCGCCTCAGATATTAACGATAATTGGAACGCTTTTTGAGCTGGGTTTGCATTTGCTTTTTTCATGATATCCCGGAACATCGTCGTTGTAATTTGACTACCACCTGGAACATAATGCTCGCTATCTGTTTTGTCATATCCTACCCAAATCGCACCTACTAAATCTGGTGTGTATCCTACAAACCACGAGTCCTTTGCTCCTACGCTCGGGCCATTTACAAGTTGAGTAGTCCCTGTCTTTCCTGCTGTATCAACATTAGTAACTTTCGCTTTTCCACCTGTTCCCTTTTCTACAACACCTTTTAATAAATACGTCATCTTTTGAGCAATTTTCTCACTCGTCACTCGTGTCTCTTTCTTATACCATTTCCCTATTATTTCCCCTTCAGCATTTTGAACTTCTCTAATTGCATGAGTCTCTACTTGAACCCCATCATTAGCAAATGTACTATATGCTTGGGCCATTACAAATGGTGATGTCCCTACATGCATCCCACCTAAAGCAATTGGATACGTACGGTCTTCTGGTACTAATGGAATACCAAATCGCTCTAAAGATTTCAATCCTTTATCTAATCCTATTTGTTCTAATAGCCACACAGCGGAAACATTATACGACTTTGCTACCGCTTCATACATTGTCACATTACCATGAAAAGCCTGATCACTATTTTTCGGTTCATATTCTTTAATATGAAATGGTTCATCCTTTAATATATCGTATACTTCATACCCTTGTTCTAAAGCGGGTACATATACAGCTAGAGGCTTTAATGTTGAACCTGGCTGTCTTTTTAATTGCGTAGCATGATTAAATTGTAAAAACTGATATGGTCCTCTACCCCCAACTAAAGCTGGAACACCGCCTGTTTTGGGATTTATAAGGACTACACCTGTTTGCATCAGTTGATCTGAGCCACTATCTTTGAAATAGCTATCATTATTCACAACATCTTCTACAGCCTGTTGTTTTTTCGGATCAAGCTCAGTATAAATACGATAACCACCTGCTAAAATTTCATTTTGTGTTAATTCGTATTTGTCCATCGCTTCTCTAACAATATAGTCTACATATTGAGAATATTTTCCCTTGTATTTATCATCCACACCACGTTTTAATACAAGACCACTCTCTTTTTCTTTATTATACTGTTCGTCAGAAATATACCCTTGCTCTTTCATTAAGCTTAATACGACATTACGTCTTTCAATTGACTTGTTAAAGTTTTTATAAGGTGAATATGCAGATGGTGCTTTAATTAAGCCTGCAATCGTTGCAGCTTCTGAAATTGTTAAATCTTTTACATCTTTATCAAAATAAGATTTTGCTGCCCTTTTTATACCCCAAGCACCTTCCCCAAAATAAATTTGATTCATATACATTTCAATAATTTCATCTTTTGTATAAGTACGTTCTATTTTTTTTGTTAAAAAGTATTCCTTTATTTTACGAGAAAATGTACGATCTTGTGTCAGAAATACATTCTTCGCAAGCTGCTGTGTAATTGTACTTCCCCCAGCTACAACTTCTCCTGCTGTAATATTTTTAAAAACCGCACTTATAATTCCACTATAATAAATACCATGATGGTTAAAAAATTCCTTATCTTCTACTGCAACAATTGCCTGAACCATAATATCAGGAATATCTTTTCTTTTAACGCCTTCTGTTTTCGAAGAAGCTAATTTAGTTGCGACCTCATTATTTGCATCATAAATTAAAGTCGGTTGTGGAACAGCTTGTTTTAGTTCAGATATGTCTTGAATGGAAATAATTATATTTACAGCAATAAATAGAGTAACGAATACACTTCCCAATACAATTAATGAATTACGAAGTTTCTTCCTCTTATTGAACCACTCAAGCATTTTTTTAAAATGAGTGTTCTTCAATTTCATTCGTTCACTTCCTTCATTTATTTACACTCTTCTTTTTAAAAGGAAGAATATACCGCCTTTTAAATTTATTATAATAACGTAGTCATTCCTATAGTGTAAAGCTTTTCTTTTACATTCATACTTTTTGCAAGA
>NZ_JBNLYE010000417.1:0-3191 GCF_050172095.1 Bacillus sp. GMs2/2 | reverse complement strand
ATTTTTTTATTTCTTTAGGATTATCTAGATTTTTTGTTTTTGTAAATTCTTGAATTTCAGCTTTAACTTGAATATGAGCATTTACGAATGGATGCTTACTATTCCCCTCCATCTTATATTTTGTTCTAGCTTTTATATTCTCTATCGTAGCGTAAGTATTTGAAGAACCAGGTAGTTTGAATTGGTATGTACCTTGTTTAAAATTATCTGTCAACAATTTAAATACAAATAAATCTTTAGGGTTCACTTTATCAACCATTTTACATCTTTTAAAAAGTGCTATTCCATCTAACTCCAACACGTTACCTTTTTTAGATATTATCGGTAAATAGGAATCTCTCGCATCATCATTAAGTTGGTTTAAAAACATAAAAAAATTTGTTTTGGGCTGCGTTCCATTGTCCATATTTTGCTCCAGTAAAGAGGATAGATAGGAAGCAATTTCTTTTTCTTTAGAATAGTTCCCCTTTAATAGTGATTCCCCTTTTACATTTGTAATTGCTAAATAAATTGCATTTCCTACACTAGGATTTCGGTTCAAAGTCTCTAAAATTTCCTGCATTCCCTTTTCAATTATTTTTTCATTAAATATAATAACACGCAATTGCCCCAACTCTAGAGGCCCAGAAGATTTTTCGGATGCTCTTGCAAGAACTTCTCTACCAGTCTGGCCTGATGCTGAATAGATTTTTGTTTCACCTTCCCCGCCTCCTTTATAAGCTGAAATCGCAAAGGTTCCTTTTAGCTTACCTTCTGCTTCGGTATCATATGCCGCAACTTGAACTAAGTCAATGTCATCCACAATTTTCGTTTTAGCACAACCTATTAAGAAGACACTTAATATAAGGAAAAGTATCCATCGCTTCATGTTTATCTCCTTAACTTTATTTTGGCCGTTTGAATTAGCCATAGTACAGGTAGGTATACATATATATATACAAAGCCAATTTGACCTGTCCAAGTATTTAATAAGTTAATTTTATTACGATTATTCAAGAAAAATGATAAAACAAAGATGAATAGGATGATAACTGGCAAAACATATTTTTGCTTTATTCCCAGTGCCTCTTTTATACCACGACTTACTCCCCATAATGTAAAGGAAACATTGGGTAATATAAAAAAAGCCCAAACAGAAACAATAATGTATTCAAACCGCTCTATAAAGGGAAATTGTATAATTTTAATCATGCTTAAATATGCCCATATCGCACTCGCTAGTTGTTTTTCACTAAAAAATGCAAGAGTTAAAATCATAAGGTATGTGTAGACAATAGTCGTTACTAAATTTGCATAGTGCGCATATTTTTGAGACGTTTTTGCCTTTTTAATAAATGGATAGTACAGCAATAACATTTCAAATCCAAAAAAACTAAACATATTTCCTTTCATTCCTTTCATAATTTCTAGGAATGAATGCTGTGCAATTGGAAATAAATTCCGGAAATCTGCATACTGCAAAGGATAAAAAAATGTGAAGATTAGAATGCTTGGGATAACGATTCCAAAGAAGCCGATTCCGGCAACTACACGAAATCCTCCAGTAACAATGTAATAACATAGACCCAAAAAAGCCCCCGCTATAACCCAAGATGAAATTGAAGGAAACATCCAAACATGTACTACTTCGATATAAGTATGTAGTGTTGTTGCACCTAACAATACAATATAGGATAAAAAAATGAAGTTGAGCAATCCACCAATCCATTTTCCAAGTACGTTTTGATTGATTGCAATGATGTCTCCATTACCCTGATTTAAAATCTGATATATGATCCAAATCATAACATTAACAGATATTCCAAAAAGTAGCGTGCTAATCCACGCATCATTTCCAACTAATTTTGCACTAATCCTTTCAAAACCAAGCATACCAACTCCCATCTGTATAGTAATAATTAAAAAAAATACCATATATGGAGAGACTTGATACTCAATTGGGATCTGTTTCATAATGCTCCTCCCTGTTAAATTCAATCATCGAAATCATTTCTTGATAGTATTTTATTTTTCTCTACCTCTTCTGGATTAAAGCGAAAACGCTGTTTAGACCTTGAAAAAATAGGACGTCGAAACATCGCTGAGATCGGCATACGTATAATACTGTCTTTCCAATCTGTAGGGCGTGTAGGATAAAAAGGAAACAAATAAGGACGTCTTAATGATTCTGTACGTAATAAGCGTGCTAAAAGCAAAGAGCTTGTTAAAACAATTCCTAATAAGCCCAATAGGTGTGCAGATATTATAAAAGGAAAACGAATTACTCGAATTGTATTACCAATACGATATATTGGTGCTGTAAATGAACTAAGAGCTGAAAGTGCAACAATGATAATAAGTACGTTACTTGTAAGACTTGCTTCTACCGATGCTTGTCCAATCACAATACCACCTACTATACCGACAGTTAAACCCACTTTAGTTGGTAAACGTGCCCCCGCTTCTCTCAGTAATTCAATTGTTATTTCTAAAAAAAGTGCTTCAATTAATGGAGGAAAAGGTACTTTACTTCTCGATATGATTAACGTTTCAAGAAGTTCTTTTGGAATAAGCTCGTAATGATATGTTAAGATTGCAACATATAATGGAGTCGTTAAGACAGAAAACATAAAAGCAAAAAGCCTTAATAGACGAAAAAAAGAGGCAATAATCCAAGGCATGGTGTAATCTTCTGTCGTAGAAAAAAAGTCAATTAATGTTGTTGGAAGAGTGATGGCATAAGGCGAGCCATCTACAAAAAGTGCAATTTTCCCTTCTGCCAATACAGCTGCTACACGGTCTGGACGTTCTGTATTCAAAAATTGAGGGAATATAGAATTTGGGTTGTCTGCAATTAACTGCATCAAATAAGTACTATCCAAAACATGGTCTGTTTTTATTTGACTTACCCTTTTTATAATTTCTTGTAGATTTTGATCATTTACAATCCCCTCAATAAATACAATCGCAACAGTTGTGTTAGAGAGAGATCCTACTTTCAATTCTTTCATTTGTAAATACGGTGTTGGAAGCTTTCTACGTACTAAATTTAAATTTACATCTAAATCTTCGACAAATGCGATTTGCGGACCCACAATATTGTATTCAATTTCAGCTTTTGTAATATCCCTTTTTTCTTTCTTTGACACATTTACTAACAAACAATTTAGTTTATCTGTATCGAACTGAATAAGTATATAGCCATTTAAAAT
>NZ_JBNLYE010000416.1:0-3199 GCF_050172095.1 Bacillus sp. GMs2/2 | reverse complement strand
AGTTTAATATGAATGACCTAACCCATTCCAATAAAAAGAAACGATTTCTTGTGCTAATTCATCTATATTTGCCAGAATAGGATTGTGATTTTCATCTTTAAAATTCCCAATTGATAATAAAGATACGAAAGCATGAGCCACAAATTTAGCGTTTCCTTTCGGAATTTCTCCCATGTGCATCGCAGTATCGAGTGCTTTTTCTAGCACTTCATACATATTATTTTCAGCATTTTTTAATTCCTTCAATTGTTCTTCAGATAACGACATTTTAGCATCTTTCATAAAATTTTTCATATCAATATCCATCGTTGCGTGTAAGTAAACTTTGGCGAAGTCTAATAATCTTTCTTCTAAAGTTTTGTTTGTAGAGAGTATTTGAGACATATTCTCTCGTATACGTATCATCATTTGGGTCATAGTAGCGGTAAATAAATCGGCTTTTGTTGAATAGTAATAGTAGACGGTTGCTTTCGTAACACCACAAACTTTTGCGACTTCACCCATAGAAACGACTTGATAATTTTGTGTAAGAAATAAGCGAGTTGCCACTTCTAAAATGGTTTCTTTTGTAGATTTTGTATTTTTATTTTGCCGTGGCCTTCCGAGAGGACGTTGTTTTTGTTCCAAATCCATTCGCTCCTGACATTTATTCTTGAGATAATTATAACATAATTTTCAATCATTCTTGATTAATTAACCTACCAGTATATATAATTAATAATGAAGGAAAAAAGGAAGGTGGGTTTTTATGAAAAAGCACCCGTTACATATGTTAGGGAGGCTTGTAGCAGGAAAAAATACGCAATGGATCACTTTATCGGTATGGGTTCTTATTACATTATTACTTTCATTTACGTTACCACAAGTAAACAGTACGAAAGAACCGAATCCAAAAAATTTACCTGAAACAGCTATGTCACAGCAAGCGGAAGCGCTTATGAAAAAAGAGTTTCCGAATAATGCAGGGAATCCGTTGTTAGTAGTATGGTATAGAGATGGTGGATTACAGTCACAGGATTATAAACTCATACAAGACGTTTATAAAGAGTTAAAAGCTAGTCCTTTAAAAGAACAATCAACGTTACCGCCATTTGATACAATTCCAGAGCAAGTATTATCAAAAAGTGCATCAAAAGATGGTACATCATTTGTTACACCGGTATTCTTTAATAAATCTGCTGGTACGGATATATTAAAAGGAAATCTTGAAGAGTTTAGAAAAATAGTGAATAGTAAGGTGGATGAAGATCCATTTAAACAAAAAATAAGTGAATCTGGTTTACATGTTCGATTATCTGGACCTGTAGGTATTCAAACGGATGCAGTTAGTTTATTTAGTCAAGCAGATGTGAAATTGTTAGTGGCTACTGTACTACTAGTGTTAGTTTTGTTAATTTTACTGTATCGTTCACCAATTTTAGCGATTTTACCTATACTTGTTGTTGGCTTTGCATACGGTATTATTAGTCCTACACTCGGTTTTTTAGCTGATCACGGATGGATTAAAGTAGATGCCCAAGCGATATCAATTATGACAGTATTATTGTTTGGTGCTGGAACGGACTATTGTCTATTTTTAATTTCGAGATATAGAGAGTACTTGTTAGAAGAAGAAAGTAAATATAAAGCATTACAACTTGCGATTAAAGCTTCTGGCGGTGCAATAATAATGAGTGCGTTAACTGTTGTACTTGGATTAGGGACATTATTACTTGCTCATTATGGTGCCTTTCATCGATTTGCAGTACCATTTAGTGTTGCTGTATTTATAATGGGAATCGCGGCTTTAACGATTTTACCAGCACTATTATTAATTTTCGGTAGGATTGCATTTTTCCCGTTTATACCGAGAACAACTTCAATGAATGAGGAGTTTGCAAGAAAGAAAAAGAGGGCTGTAAAAGTTGAAAAATCAAAAGGCTCCTTTAGTAAAAAACTTGGAGATGTAGTAGTACGAAGACCGTGGACAATAATTATGCTAACTGTGTTTGTATTAGGTGGATTGGCTTCGTTCGTACCACGTATTCAATACACATATGACTTATTAGAATCGTTTCCAAAGGATATGCCTTCTCGCGAAGGGTTTACGTTAATTAGTGATCATTTCTCGGCTGGTGAACTAGCACCAGTAAAAGTGGTTGTTGATACGAAAGGAAAAGAGCTTCCTATTAAACAAGAACTAGAGAAATTTTCTTTCATAAATACAGTGAAAGAGCCAAAAGAGGGAAAAGAAAATAAGCAAATACAAATGTATGAAGTTTCTTTAGCGGAAAATCCATACTCAATTGAAGCGTTAGATCAAATTCCTAAATTGAAAAGTAATGTAGAAAAAGTATTAAAAGATGCTGGGATTAGTAATGCTGAAGAGCAATTGTGGATTGGTGGAGAAACAGCTTCATTATATGATACAAAGCAAATTACTGAACGTGATGAATCAGTAATTATTCCAGTAATGATTAGCATTATCGCTTTACTATTACTTGTCTACTTACGATCGGTTGTTGCGATGATTTATTTAATTGTAACTGTCGTTTTATCATTCTTCTCAGCGTTAGGAGCAGGATGGATATTGCTTCATTACGGTATGGGAGCGCCGGCCATTCAAGGTGCGATACCGTTGTACGCATTCGTATTTTTAGTTGCTTTAGGTGAAGATTATAATATCTTTATGGTTTCAGAAATATGGAAAAACAGAAAGACACAAAATCACTTGGATGCAGTAAAAAATGGTGTAATACAAACAGGTAGTGTTATTACATCGGCAGGTTTAATTTTAGCAGGAACTTTTGCAGTGTTAGGTACACTTCCAATTCAAGTATTAGTTCAATTTGGTATTGTAACTGCAATTGGCGTATTACTAGATACGTTTATCGTAAGACCGTTACTTGTACCCGCAATTACAGTTGTGTTAGGCCGATTTGCTTTTTGGCCAGGTAAACTTTCAAGAAAGAGTGAAGAAATACAAAAGGTGGATGCATAGTGAAAAAAGCCAAGGGTATTTTCCTTGGCTTTTTTCAATGTAGTTAATTAATTTTTTGAAGTCAAATCATCAGCTGCAGCGTGATCAGCATCTTCAATTGTTGTTTCGGGCATTCCGTATAAGCCGTTCATTGCTTGTTCTTCAATAGTAAGGTTTGCAGTATTATTATTTTGAATAGATGTAGTATTTTCAGTAACATTTTCCTTTTTATTCATATTT
>NZ_JBNLYE010000415.1:0-3202 GCF_050172095.1 Bacillus sp. GMs2/2 | reverse complement strand
ACCCTATACTGGATGTAGTTTTTCTAACTGATTTATTTATTTTTCACTTCATTTTTATAAAAAGCAAATAATGGTTCGATGGATGGACTAGATAACAGCGGAATTGCCTTCTCAATCAATTTCCTATCCCAATCAAACCAACGCATTTCCATTAACATGTTTATTTCTGTATCAGTGAATCGTTTCTTTATTTCCTTAGCAGGATTTCCACCAACTATTGTATACGGCGGAACATCTTTACTTACGACTGATCCTGCAGCAACAATTGCACCTTCACCAATAGTAACGCCAGGCATTATTATAGCATTCATTCCAATCCAAGCATCACTTTTAATGACTGTATCTCCCTTAGGTTCATATGATTGTTTAATTTGCTCAGCGAATGGATATACTGTAATCCATTCTGAGTGATGATTATGATTACCACCCATTAAAATGACTACCCCGCTTGCTATGCAAACATAATTCCCAATAATGAGTTTGTCAAGGTGCCATCCCATCTGTTCAATTGGATTGAACAGTGCTTGGGACTTAGCATCTCCCCACAAATACCTTACACAGCCATCTTCAAAATTTTGATGACTATAATAGCCTGAATAATAGGAGTACTCTCCTACTTCAATGAGTGGATTTGTTACTATATCTTTTATATACTTTGTTTCTGACCAATGATTAAATAATGGATGCTTCATAACTTTATTCCTCGCTTCTAAGTATTATATATATTGCTATTTACTTAGAAGCTTACTACGACTGCTACATTTTTTAGCTTTCTCAAACGACGAATCATTATCTTCAAGCCTTTCTTTTATACTATAAAAAAGCATAACGCAATACATTACACTAGTCAAATTGTGTAATTTTGAACACATCTTAAACAGCGTAATACTGCAATAGGAACATGAAAACACTCTAACTTTGATACAAATAATATATTGATTACATTTAGTTCATATTTTGTAAAAAAATCTTAATTGCCATGACAAAGCAAACAATAACCACTATTGGTCGTATTAATGCCGTCCCTTTTGTAAGCACCATCTTCGCCCCAATATATGATCCTATTATTTGACCAAGCATCATAATCAATCCAATTGTCCAATCGATTTGGCCAAAAATAATAAAATACAACAAAGCAGCGAAATTACTTGTAAAGTTCAAAATCTTAGCATTTGCAGTCGCCCGTGTAGCACTATATCCACATAAAAGAATGAATGCTAAAGCAATTAAACTACCTGTTCCTGGGCCGAAGAAACCATCATAAAATCCCAGTAACGGAGCCACTGTTAACGCAAACAACAACATACTTATTTTTCTCGGTCGATCTTCGTTTGCTATATTTGGAGATAATAGAAAATAAATGCCAATAAAAACAAGTAAAAAAGGTAATATCATAATTAGATATTCTGCTCGTATCTGTAAAACAAGCCATCCACCGAAAACTGATCCAAAAAAGGTCATTAAGATGGACAAACGCATTTCTTTAAGATTAATTTCTTTCTTCTTAATAAAAAACACTGTTGCCATGAGAGTTCCGCTACTCCCTTGCAGTTTATTAGTTGCTATCGCTACAGAAGGAGACATACCTACTAATAACATTATCGGGATAGTTATCATACCACCGCCTCCAGCAATCGTATCTATCCATCCTGCTAATACAGCTACTAAAAATAGTAGTATGGGTAATTCAATAGTAAAATCCATACAAAGAATATGGGAAGGCTTGAGCTATTATACCCCAAACCTCCCCATCTTCCCTCCTCTCTTTAAACTAGTTAATTAAATCTTTAAAGTAACTTTCTTTCTGATCACGTAATCGGCTGGAAACGTATTGCCTGCAAACAATTCTTCTTCCGTATTTATTATTTCCAATCGGGATTTTATATTCTTCCTCAGATAACCTTTCTCTACCATGAGTTACATTTGTTTGTTTACCATAGTATGAATTTGGTATAAGTAATAAATCTTCAGATGTAAGTGGAACCTTATAAGTAGGCGTTGTTCGTAAGAGTTCTAAAAACATGTCAAATTTCAATTTTTCTTCTTCACTTTCTCCCACATAAATCAATCTATTTTCTGCTCCATTCAAACAAGTTGCAATAATATCACCATTATCATCTAAAAATATAATTTGGTTTATTTCCCCTACAAATCCCGATATTTCACCATCAGCCATTCCTGCGATATGAGCAATAGGCATTTTACTTATCGCCAATATGTCATCTTTACTGAAGTGATTTTCTTCAAGATGCTTTTGAAGTAATTTTGGCGTTCCAATATGAGTTTGAGTTTTTAAATTTAACACTCCTTTTAATAAAAGAGCATCAACTCTAGTAAATTTGCCACAAGTAATTTCAGACACTATTCGTTCCACGGATTTATTAAGTCTATTTGATACAATTTCTAAATTTGTATTGAATGTATTCAATCTCGCTTCAATATCTGACTGGTCTTTCATATCTGTATACACTGTGGCATCGTTATGTTGATAAAAGTTCCCGCCACCGGTGCTTGCACCGACATTTCGCAAAACTTCATCGTTATTTAAAGGCGAAATGAGATGAAATCTATTTTTCCCAGCATGTTCGGATGGGTGAATTAAAGCATCATAATTAAAAAGTGTGGCAAAAAGCCATGTGACCCATTCTGCATAAAAATATTTTTTCATTCTATCGTGTTCGTCTTCACCATAATTAAAACCTCTGCGATTTTCCCCAGGTAATAGTGTTTCTATAGGGTCACATGGAGTATTTTTAATAAGAATAGGCGGTACGTTCCCGCCACAATTCGCTATTTTTATCATATGTAGTAGGTTTTTCACATCTGAATTCGGATTTTTCTTTGAATAGTCAATCAAACAATTAAGCCACTCTTTTGAAAAATATGCTGCTATTTCTTGATCACAAGTATAAGGATTATGAGTTTTTAATTCATTTTCTATCAGATTCTTCATTTTATCCTTCAATAGATTCGGAATAGTAATTTCTTCAATTTCTGTAATCTGCAGTATTCCTTTATTCATTATAAAACCTCCGTTGTTTTATTTTTTACACCCTATCTTCATTAAACAAACTATCCACTTCTTTTTTACTCCTTTACTTTTCGTCAGAGCTATTAGAATTACCGATTTACAAATAAAAAACATGGAGTATAAGAGATTTCTTCTTAGCTACATTTCCCCCACGAACCTCTATTGAATTGA
>NZ_JBNLYE010000414.1:0-3208 GCF_050172095.1 Bacillus sp. GMs2/2 | reverse complement strand
TATTTTCTTTATTATATTTTTTTGTAAATTGAATTACATTTTGCAGTTGTAATTTCGTTGTATCTGGCAAATCACTTTGACCGATTTCTTCCATGTTTAAACTAGGTAATTTCGCAATTAAATTCTCGATTTGTTTCTTTATTCGAGCATCTGGTTGTTTCATTAATGTATTTATGAAGATTTCTTGCTTTCCATCATTCGACATAGATTGCTTTAACTTCTTAATTACCGTCTCTTGAATATCACTTTCTAACTTTCCTGCAAGTTCTGTATCATATTCAGATACTTGTTTTTTTACATCTGCTAAATATTTTTGAATCGCTGCAGCATCAGTTAAAATATTTGGTTCTTTCTCTGAAAACGTAAATTGATTTGAAATACTTTTATTAGCTGATTCCAATGCACTTAATTGCTTTAAAGCATCGCCTGTATTCATATCATTCATATATTGATTGAATTGATTTGTGAAATTATTCGCTAACAAATTGTTATCAGTTTGCATTTTTTGAAAGTTATTAAAACCATCTAAGTACGTACTGTTAGATTTATTCCCTTCATCTAACGCTTGACCGAAACCTTTTAAAACATCCTGAAATCCTTTGAAACTATTAACAGAAACACCTGTATAATCTTGTACTGTTTTAAATTGATTTGTGTAATTTGCTAACGGACTATGTATATCTTTTTTATACATAGTTGTTTGAACGTTTCCTTTTTCAATTATTTTACCTATATTATCTTGTGCACCTTGTAGCTTACCGATAATACTCGCAAAATAAACGTCGATTATTTGCTTATTGAAATCTTCTAAAATAACAGAAGCTGTATTTTCTGCCTCAGCTTTCAAATCCTTATTCCCAGTTGCATTTACTTTGTAGTTTAACGTTAATTTCTCCGGAATCTCTGAATCAATCGCAACTGCTTTCCTAGAAAAATCATTTGGAATAACAATCATCATATTGTAATTATTATTTTTCAATCCATTTTCTGCTACCCCGCGACTAACTACGTACCATTCTTGTTTCGTATTTTTATTTACATTTTTAACAAATTGATCTCCAAATGCTATTTTATTGCCCTCAAATACAGTGCCCTGATCTTCATTTACCAACGCAACTGTCATTTTTGGTGTAGTATTCTCATTAGCTTTCTTAACATTTTGATTTAATGCTAAATAGGAGACCCCTGTCGATAGTACAAGAGCTAAAATAATAAACAACAAGATGCTCCATTTGAACTTTTTCACTACTTATCACTCCTGCGACTGCGAGTCTATCTGATGAAAGACTTCGTATCTTACTCTAGTTTTAAAGTAATTTAGCCATACAACGTATGGTTGCATGGCTAAATTATATATTTCTTTTTATCTGTCTTATTGTAGACCGAAATTACGAGAAAGATCTTCGTCATGTCTAGCAACAGCTTCTGCAGTTTTATTAAGCTGCATATTAATTTCTTGTAATAGCTGTGCGAAGTTTTGTACTTTTGGCTTTAATTGATTGAACTGTTGGTCAAAACCTTCGAAAGCACGACCTTCCCATTCTCCTCTTAATTCATTTTGTAAGTTTTGTAGTTGACGTAAAATGTCCTCAATTTGATTTGCACCTTGTCCATATCGAGTCGCTTTCGATTTAAGCTCCTCTGGTGACATACGAATTTGTCCTGCCATTATTAAATCCCCCTTAAAATTAAAAAATAGTAAAATTAACCAATAATCAATTCTACAAATTGATTATATCAATAATTTAAAAATTTCTAAACAAAAAAATGATATTTTTCCAAAATTTCTCTTTTACTATAATAACGATATATTGTATAATACTAATTTATTTGTTTTTTAAGCACACTCTATAAATCTACTATAAAATAAAGGCAAGCCATCTATTTTATACTTATTCGCTTTAAATTCCAGCGATAAAGTAGCCACTAAATCATTATTTTCTCTTCTCTCATTCAGACTATTCTACTCACTTCAAAGTCATAATTACCTGCCTTTCAACAAACCCAAACTCTTCGTACATCTCTTTTGCAAAATTCCCAGCAAATACATTCAACCGAATTTCTAAATACTTCTCCTTTAATTCCTTAATACCAGCTTCCATCAGTTCTCGCGATAATCCTCTCCCGCGATATTCTGGGAAAACGTACAATTCATATATAAATCCAAGTTTTTCACGAGAAAAATAGTCTGTATTTTCCCCTATTAATATCCATCCCATTACTTTATTTTTTTCTTTAACGATTAAATAGTATGCTCCTTTTTCTACAATCGGCTTTGTAATTTCAATCGCTTTCTCGGTACTTAATTGACAATTGCCTCTCGTCCCTTCAAAAAGCGATTGAGCCGCACATTTTAATATTTCATTGGTATCTTCTTGATTCGCCTTAATTATCATTTTTACAACTCCCCTTGAATAATAGGCATTGCTATCGCTTGTTCAAGATTCTCCGCTTCCATAACAATTGCTGTTAATCCGTGTTCTGTACTTGTTTCATGGAGCTCTCCCTTTTCCCAAAACACAGCTTGTCCCGCCTCTATATTTATCTTTTCTTTATTTACCCCACATACATATCCTGCTCCTTTCACAATAAGAAGCAGTTGAGATACAACTGCTTCTTGATTACCGATGATTCCATTCTCGTGTAAATGCATAGCACCGATATGTATATTCCCTCGATGGTTTAATATTTTCGACATGATGAAATTAGATTGAAATACTGATAGGTGCTTTCCTACTTTTTCACTAAAATCAAAAATTTTCATTACTAGTCCTCCTTATACGTATAAAACCATCCTTACTGTCTGCATCATATGTCCTTCAAAGTCTTCTTCAAATTGCTCTAATTCAGCAAAACCTTTCGCTTCATAAAAGCGTTTTCCTTTTTCATTTGCAGCTTCTACATGTATGTACAACTTCCGTATCCCATTTAATGCTTTAATTCCTTTTTGTAATAAAGCACTTCCGATCCCTTTTCCTTGCTGATCTGGTAACAAATAAATCGCACCTAATTCCGCTTCATTTTGTAGTCTAACAGGTGAAAAGTTCGCAAACCCTATCACTTCTCCTTCTTCTTCCGCAACGAATAAATGCGTATTTTTAAGACGATATTTCATTTTTTCATCAGAATATGCCTCGTCTAAAAAACTGTCTTGAATTTCTCTTGGAATAATGCCTTCATATGTATCATGCCAAGCTATTTTTGCTAC
>NZ_JBNLYE010000413.1:0-3226 GCF_050172095.1 Bacillus sp. GMs2/2 | reverse complement strand
TTAGAAAGAGTTTTTATTATGTAACTAACAGCACTATTACTCATGTTTTAACTTTTCCTTAACCGCATCATAAAATTTTCGTTCTTCATCAACATTCAAGTAAACACGACTTACTCTTTTAGAAAAGCCGTATAACAACTGCGCTTTCACTGGCTCTTTTAATGTTATTTCAAAAGTAGCAGGTTCTTTTATGAACTCCATAACAGTTGCATCCAATACCTGTTTCCCTTCTTTTGCCGTTAGCAATTCACCCTTGTAGAACGCAATATTATCAATTTGTGTAAATGGCATAACAATTTTCTTTCCTAATCCGATTTGAATGACTACTTGTTCTTCTGTTACGACAAGGGGATTTTTGCGCATCGCTTGTATTTCAGCTATAAAATAAATCATCGCGTATACATTTAAAATAAGTAAAATCCATGCTATTACTGGATTCCACTGATGTAGTAAATAATGAAAACCAATGCTTTCAATTATTGTTGCATGAATAATCATGATATACACACCTATAGCACCAGTCTTTTTATGATATGAGTATACAGATTTACCTGTTGGTACTTTTTCACGCCACGATAAAAACGCATAATAGATTAACTTACACTCTGTTAGGATGACATCTACTAACTTACTTCTTTTCATAGTAGCGTCAAACGCTGCATCAATTGCATAAGAAAAGGAATAATTTTCTCTTCTATATTCTTTATATTTTTTTATTATTTTAGGAAGCACTCTAACAATTTTATAGAGAAGGAATAATTCTAGACCTACAAATGCAATTTCAGCCGCAACAATAATATAAGAGATGAATGAAAAAGCTTGTAAATAGTCACTTGGAATAATAAATCTCGCAAAAATATAACCAGCTATTACAACAGGAACTATATACGTTAACGAGTATCTTTTTCGAATAATGAAGAAATACGTGATGATTGGAATGACAAACATGCAATCTAATAATGACCCAAGCACAACTTCTTTCGGCGCAACTGGTACAATTGGAAGGGCATACAATAAATAGTTTGGTAGCATAATTAAAAAGACGAGTCCAATCCAAACACCTTTTCGCCTTCGTGATAGTGTAACCTCCATACGTTCACTCCTTTATTTAAAAACCTCATTTAAATGGTCTTTATAAAATGAAATGGCACGTTCAAATTCTTTTACTTCCTCTACTTTCACGACAGTTTCAAGTAATAATTTCATCGCTGATTCGTGATCGTTTACGTTATATTTTGCTAATGATAAAAATACTTTCATCGGAGCGTTCTCTGGGAATTTTTTCACCCCAGCTTCTAATACTGTAATTGCCTTTTCATATTCCCCTATACAACGATATGTACTTCCTAAACCAATATAAGCACCGCAAAGCGATTCGCCATCAAGTCCATTTGCGATTGCCTGCTCATAATACGGAACTGCTTCTGTTTCTAGCCCCATTACATCATGTATCCACGCACACTGATACAGTACTTCTGCATCCTTTGTAAAGTTTGTTAATCCTATAAGCATCTCTTTAGACTGCGCATATTTCTTTTCGTTTCTAAGTTTAATAGCTTGCTTTAATAAATGTTCCATAGAATCCACTCCTCACCAATTATTCTGTGTATAGCTCTTGATTGGTATACGCTTCACATTCGTGTAAAAGTAAAATTCCCACCAATTAAAGTTTCGCTTACTTATTACTATGCGGATTCATTCTCATCTAAAAACTTAATTTTAAAAAGCAGTGACACGATTACATAATAACTCTAAGCTTTTGACAATTTCTTTCGCTGTTTCATCTTTCCCATTACACAACTTCCCTTTACCATCCTGTCCAATTACATAATGCACAGCTCCGCGCGAATATAAAGAATGTGGTGAATTCGCAATCATTACATTCGCCCTTGCTTCTTTCATTCTATTTTTTGCTCTTTCAAACAGTTCTTCTTCATTTAAATCACTTTCAAGTTTAAAACCAACAAGTACTGTTTCTGGGTCCCATTCTTTTATTTGTTTTAATACTTTTGGAGCCTTTTGAAAGTGAATAATCGGTGCTATATCACTTGAAATTTTTCCGTTCATATTAAGAACATTACCATCTTGATCACAAATTTTCTCCACAATCCAATCTGATCCAGCCGCTGCCATAATGACTGCATCAATCTTTTCATGTGATATGATACTTTTCATTTTATCTTGTAAATCAACGATTCCTTCAAATGGATGTAATTCTAACCCTCTATGTACATCACTCGGTTTCTCCGCAAAATAACCGTGTAAATATATAACATGTGCCCCTTTAGCTAGAAGTTCTTCTGCGATTATCCTTCCGATTGTACCTTTGGCCATATTCGTATGCCCGCGTACTTGATCCCATTTTTCTAGACAACCACCGCTCGTAATTAATACCTTTTTCCCCTTCATTGTAACCATCCCTTACTAATTTTTCTTACGAAACCATTCTGTTCCAAAGTCAACTATATCACGCTGTTTCATTAGACGACACGTTGCATTCCCTATCTTCCCATTTTTTACAGTTCCTTTTCGCTCAAACTCCACACCAATTTCTACAAACTTCTCAGATTCGTAATCCATTTCAAAAAACTCTTTCCACACTCTTTCACCGTTTTCTATAATAGGTGCTCCTACTTGTATTAACTCACATGCACCAGAACGCACCTCGGATAAATGAACAGACGTATTGGAATCATATCCAACACCAATTAATAATACGTACCCGTCTAAATCATATATTTTTCTTAATGGAGATTCTTCTCCAAAGCTCATTGATAACGAATGGTTCATTGTTATTTCTACTGCATGTTTTCCCCATGCAGCAAAACTTCCTAACGGATGATTACTACGTACTACATTCGGATATGTACGAAAACATTCAACTATTTCACCCATTCCCCTTGTTGGGGTTATACGTGAATCAAATGCTGGGACGTTATCTCGGATAATTTGCCACCAGTCTTCCGGTACAGGTGGTCTTGACCAATGTTTCGGATCGGACAAATCCGAAGATTGCGTTGGCATTATTATCGTTCCTTCTTCCGTAACAACTTTCATTAATGCTTCTACTACAGCAACCGCACCACCAGATATCCACCCGATAGAACTTAGTGATGAATGAACGATAATTGTCATTCCTTTTTCGACTCCTAATGCTTTTAAATCTTTTGTTATTGTTTCGATTGTATTTGGAAATTGTGTACTTGCTACTATTTCATTCATTTTC
>NZ_JBNLYE010000412.1:0-3142 GCF_050172095.1 Bacillus sp. GMs2/2 | reverse complement strand
TATAAAGATTATAGAAAATATTATACAAACACAAATTAACCAGTTCCGGATTTTACGGATCTGGTTAATTTGTGTGAAGTGCATCAAGTTTTGAGGAAGTGCTTGTGAACCGTATCATAAATAAATGAGGTTTTGTATGTTCGATTTTTAAATAATACCTAAGAAGGAGTGGGTTGCAGTTATAGTAATACTCTATTTTTTGTATTTCTATAATAGATAATTTTTTTAAAAAACAGAATTATCTTGACAGTTATTGAATGGATTGATAAGGTTATAAAAAAATATTTCTTATCCAGAGAGGTGGAGGGACTGGCCTTATGAAACCTCAGCAACAGGTCTGCTTAAGTAGACACTGTGCTAATTCCAGCGGGTGATAATCCTGATAGATGAGAGCTTCCGTTTTTATTTGTCAGTAGCGCCCTCTTTTTTAGAGTGCGCTTTTGTTTTTTCTGGATAGTAACTAAAGGAGAGTAGAAATGGAGAACAAAAATGGGCAAGAATTTCAAAGGAAAATGCAAGCACGTCATTTAGTCATGCTATCACTTGGTGGGGTGATTGGAACTGGCTTATTCTTAAGCTCGGGTTACACTATTCAACAAGCTGGCCCGTTTGGAACAATTCTATCCTATCTGATTGGTGCGCTAGTGGTTTATCTAGTTATGCTATGTTTAGGCGAGCTTTCCGTACTTATGCCTGAAACGGGCGCATTTCATAGTTATGCAGTTAAATACATTGGACCGGGTACAGGGTATACAGTAGCCTGGTTGTATTGGTTAACTTGGACTGTTGCTTTAGGTTCTGAATTTACAGCTGCAGGATTACTTATGAAGCGATGGTTTCCATCGGTTAATGTTTGGGTATGGAGTGCTCTTTTTGCCATTTTGATCTTTGTATTAAATGTCCTGACTGTTAAATTTTTCGCCGAATCCGAATTTTGGTTTTCATCGATAAAGGTTATAGCTATTGTGTTTTTTATTGTTTTAGGAGTAGCGGCAATGCTAGGGTTTCTTCCGATGACTCATTCAAAAGCAGCACCATTCTTTTCTAATTTTACAAGTGGAGGTTTATTTCCTCATGGTGCTACGGCCATTATGATGACCATGCTTGCGGTTAATTTTTCTTTTTCGGGAACAGAATTAATAGGCATTGCAGCTGGAGAAACAGCGAACCCAGAAAAAATGATACCGATGGCCATTCGAACTACTCTGTGGAGATTGATCATCTTTTTTGTAGGAACGATTGTTGTTTTATCTGCGTTATTGCCTATTTCCGATGCAGGGGTATTAGAGAGCCCTTTTGTTGCAGTTCTAGAACGAATTGGGGTGCCATATTCAGCTGACATAATGAATTTCGTTATCTTAACAGCCATTTTATCTGCGGCAAACTCAGGCCTTTATGCCTCTTCTAGAATGCTTTGGTCGCTTGCTAATAAGAATACGATATCCCCGATTTTTGGGAAAATGACGAAGCAAGGTGTTCCAATCAACGCCGTCATTTTCAGCATGGTGGGTGGAGCTTTGGCTTTGCTATCAAGTATTGTGGCACCAGATACTGTCTATATTGTACTTGTTTCCATTTCCGGTCTAGCAGTAGTTATAGTTTGGATGAGTATTAGTGCTTCCCAGTTCCTATTTCGCAGACAATTTTTGAAAGAAGGAAATTCTGAAAAGGACTTGATTTATCGCACACCACTATATCCATTAGTACCAATTGCTTCTTTTAGCCTTTGTCTGGCATCGTGTATTGGAATTGCATTCGATCCAACACAGAGAATTGCCTTATATTGCGGCATACCGTTTATTTTGTTTTGCTATGGAAGTTATTATCTAACAAAAAATCTAAAAAAGAGGAGTGTAGATTATGTCGAACAAAATCAACCCAATTGATGCTATTTTATCCCAACATTCCATTATGCTTCTTGACGGAGCATTAGCTACTGAATTGGAGGGGCATGGATGTAATTTGGACGATCCCCTTTGGTCGGCACGTGTGTTATTAGAAAATCCGGAACTAATTTATCAGGTTCATTCGGACTATTTTCGTTCTGGAGCGGACTGTGCCATAACAGCAAGCTATCAAGCTACTATTAGTGGTTTTTCCGCGCGTGGAATACAAGAACAGGAAGCTTTAGAATTAATTAAGAAAACGGTGTTACTTGCAAGAAGGGCAAGAGATGATTTTTGGAAGGAAAATATTCAAACGAATAGGCCTAAACCATTGGTTGTTGCATCAGTTGGGCCGTACGGGGCTTACCTTGCAGATGGTTCAGAGTATGTAGGTAACTATGGTGTGACAGATAAAACATTAGCAGACTTTCACCGTTCGAGAATGTCTGCGTTAATCGAAGCAGGTGCAGATCTATTGGCATTTGAAACAATCCCTTCCCTGCAAGAAGCAAGAGTATTAGATACATTATTGCGTGAGTTTCCAGAAACATATGCGTGGCTTTCCTTTTCGCTAAAAAATGAGAAAGAGATTAGTGAAGGTATGAAACTCGTGGAGTGTGCACGAGTTTTTGAGAAAAGTGAACAAATTGTAGCGATAGGCATCAATTGTGCGCCAGTAACCGTTGTGACTGGTGCAATTCAAGAGTTGAGGGCAAACACCAAAAAACCGATTATTGTTTATCCAAACTCTGGTGAAACTTATAATCCGGAAACAAAAACATGGCATGGTCATGAAAAATGTAACGCGTTGGATATTCTATCTGAAGAATGGTACCAAGCAGGTGCACGTTTAATAGGTGGATGTTGCAGAACGACACCTTATCACATTGAGGAGATATCGAACAAGTGGCGTTCTTCCGAGTTTTTCTATTCGAACGAAGCAAAACAGTAATGTAATGGATGATAATCTAACTTTTTGTGTATTTTCATGATTTTGCTTGTTCAGGAACCTACAGTTACGTCTAATGGCACAAAAAGCCTTTTCAGAGACACAAATGTGGATAGTAGCCTCGGGAATCCAGTGGACTTTTGGGTACCTTAGGTATGGAAAGGAATCAGGGAAAATAAACACCGCTAGTTTAATAGATATGGTAGACAACATGCTGAATCTTTTAATGAAGATGTAGTTGATCCAATTGAAGGTGAAGAGGGCCATTTATTCGTAATTAAAGTTAACGAAGAGGTTAATTTAGTTA
>NZ_JBNLYE010000411.1:0-3252 GCF_050172095.1 Bacillus sp. GMs2/2 | reverse complement strand
GTTGCTGATACACTATCCTAATGGCAACTTGTTGCAAAGGGTATTACTAAAATAAAAAAATCTGAAACTCCTTATGCCAGAAGGGGTTTCAGATTTTTTCTTTTTTAGGTCTTTGATTTGTAGATAAGTATTTTATAGATTATGATGCATAATATGGCGAATGATTAGAATGGATTAGCCGCTTATATAGTTTGATCGACCTTGTCACTAAGAAAATAGCTCTGTTTTAGATATGATGAAAGGAAATACTAACAAAAAATGTGAAATAAACAGATCAAATAATGGACGTTTAAAAATTTAGCCGCCTTTCGGTGGTTTTTTATTTGTGCTTACCGTGTGGGGACTAGATGTATTGGGAGTGGTAAATGTGAAGAAGAAAAATAACCACATTGTTATTCCATGAAAGAGGCTTATTTTCCAGTTATAGTTTTTCATCCTATACTGTGGTTATAAATGGAAGGTGTTATCCCATGTTTGTATGCATTTCCCTAGTTAATCAAGTTGGTGACTAAATTTATTCTATTAGTATTTCGTTTGTCCTCATTCACTATTAAATGGACTACTTCTTATCAATCTTCAAAATAAATTAAGTATTTTAACTTGTATTCCAGTTTTTCTTACCTATTTTAACGAAACACCACATATACACTCCAGATAAGCCCTAATATCTCTAGATAAACTCCAGATAAGCTTCATATAGACTCTAGATAACCTATATAAAATACAAATTATCAAGGAGGTAAGGAAAAATGAACTTTATGAAACGTGCAATTCTCAGTATGAAAAAAAGAGTCGGGACATCATTAATTTTGATGGCGGTCTTTCTGATTGTTACAAATTTAGTATTGGCCGGATTCGCAATTCAAAATGCATCAAAAAAAGCTGCGGATGCAGCAAGAAAAAAATTAGGTGCAGATGTCACTTTAGGTCTTGATTTTGATAAATTAGGTCAACAAACTAGGGAAACTGGAGAGATGCCTAAGCCACCAAAGCTCAACATTAAAGAAGCAGATCAATTAGCGAAGTCCAAGTATGTAAAAGATTATAATTACATAACCAATACTTTCGGAATTTCGGATGGATTTAAACTAGTAGGTGCTTCAGAAGGAGAAGATGAAGGAAAAGGTAGAGTTGGAATGGTGGCAGCAGCGGGTGGATCAGGTTCGGGCTCAGAAATAGATATGAATTCTTCTCTTATGATAGAAGGAGTTCGTAAAACTGTATTACAAGAAAATTTTAAAAATGGAAAAAGTAAAATCATTGATGGGAAACCAATTACAGAAAAGATGAAAGATCAGAATGTAACTTTAATGGAAAAACGATTAGCGGAACAAAACAATTTGAAAGTAGGAGATAAGATTAAAATTCAATCAGGGGATAAGAAGCAAACTCTTGAATTTGAAATTATTGGTATTTATGAAACAAATGAGCAACCAATGGGTCAGCATGCTCCTCCTATGATGGATCCAGCTAATAAGCTATATATGCCTTACTCTACTTTAAAAAAATTAGAAACAGATGACGGTATGGGTAATAGTTTTCAAGCCGTGTACTTCTTGAACGATCCACAATACATTGATGGATTTAAAAAAGAAGCAAAAAAATCTGATATTGATTTTAATTATTTTAAGTTAGATGCACATGATTCGTTGTACAAACAAATGATTGGTCCTATCGAAAATATCGCTTCTACTTCTCAAATGATTATCTATATGGTATCTATTGCAGGTGCAATTATCTTAGGATTAATTATTATGTTATCGATTAAAGCACGTCGTAAGGAAATGGGAATTTTATTGTCCATTGGAGAGAAAAAATGGAAACTGATGGCGCAGTTCATAGTAGAAGTAGTATGTATCGCTATTTTAGCATTTGGATTATCTCTAACAACAGGAGCTAAAGTTTCTCAATTTGTAGGGGATAATTTACTTTCGAGTGAAGTTGCTACAGCAGGCGAAGAAACAGACACTTCACAAAATGGGGCTGTAATGGTGGCTGGACCAGGTGGAACTGTACAAAATCAAAAAGAGGATCCAATAGATAAAATTAACGTAAGTGTAACAGGAGAAGACGTAGGGAAAATGGGAGGGATTGGACTAGCTATTGCTATATTAGCAACTATTTTGCCAGCATTATCTATTCTACGCTTAAATCCAAAACAAATTCTTTTAAAAGATGAATAAGGAGGCTCGATATGGAGACGATTTTACAATTTAAAAACTTAGATTATTATTATGAAAGTAACGGAAAAAAAGTAAAGATACTAGATAATGTTAATTTTTCTTTTCAAAAAGGGCATTTCTACACGATTTTAGGACCATCTGGATCTGGTAAAACCACCACGCTTAGCTTAGGTTGTGGGCTTGATATACCTAAAAATGGTTATGTACTTTATAATGGCAAGGATATTCGAAAAATTGGTTTGGATCGATACCGTAATCAAAATGTATCCGTAATTTTCCAATCCTATAATTTAATTACCTATATGACTGCCATTCAGAATGTACTAACGGCAATGGAAATTACAGGTGTAAAGGTGAAAAATAAAAAAGCAAGAGCATTAGAATTATTAGAGAAGGTAGGACTCACAGAAGTAGAAGCGAAAAGAAATGTCTTACAACTAAGCGGTGGACAACAACAACGTGTAGCAATTGCCCGAGCACTATCTTGTAATGTTGATTTATTGATTGCGGATGAGCCGACAGGAAACCTTGATGAAGAAACAGCAAATGACATTATTGATTTGTTCCAGGAGCTCGCTCATCAAGAAAATAAATGTGTAATTGTTGTAACGCATTCTCAGGAAGTTGCAAAAAAATCGGATCGAGCTGTTTATTTAAGTCAGAAAAAATTAGCAGTAAAAGATGCACCTAGCATCTAAAAAACAAATACCACGACTAGAAGAGTGTGTGGGGTATGGAAATCGTGAAAATGATAAATAACTAGTTAATTATTTTCCGATTTAGATAGATAATTAAACCCTATTTAACAGCCTCTTTTAAAGCTTTTCCAGCTTTAAATCCAGGTACTTTTCCTCCTGGGATATGCATTTCTTCGCCCGTTTGGGGATTGCGACCAGTACGTGCAGAACGCTTACGTACTTCAAATGTACCAAATCCAATTAACTGTACGGATTGCTCTTTTTGAAGAGATTGCGTAATTTGATCTAGGATAGCTTGTACAGATACGGTAGCCTCTTTTTTAGTAAGTGATGTTTTCTCAGATACTTGGTTAATTAGTTCTGTTTTATTC
>NZ_JBNLYE010000410.1:0-3259 GCF_050172095.1 Bacillus sp. GMs2/2 | reverse complement strand
TACATGTGGTGAAATATGTAAGTTACCTACAGTAATTGTAAAATATAATGATGTATATAACTAGTCTTGTAATGAACTTTTACTATATTTAAGATTGAAATAGGAATGAAAAAAGCACAAAGAAGGAGCTGTAGCATATGGGCGCTTGGGGAACTGGATTATTTGATGATGATACGACTTGTGATGTGAAAGAGCAGTTTATTGAATATATAGAAGAAGGTAATAATGTAGAAGAAGCAACTAAGCTCATTTTAGAAGAGTATGTAGATGAGTTTGATATAGAGGAAGATTTAGAAGTAATGTCTTTAGTATACATTGGTCTTGCGGCAATACAATTGGAGAAAGGTTGTCTTCAAGAAGAAGTTCGCAACAATGCGATTGCATTAATTGAGCGAGGGGCTGACCTTGAGCTTTGGGAAGAAGCTGATGCGGAAGATTATGAAGAGAGAAAGAAAGTTTTAGATAAATTCAAGCAACAGCTGATTAACGGTTAGTATTTTTCAACATGAAAAGGAGACATCTTAATGGATGTCTTCTTTTTTCATTGTGAATAAAGTCCGGAGCTATATTTCCCTTTACACGAACATAAAGGTATAATATAGTTTAGTTAAGTTAACTAAACTATATAAAAGCGTGACTGGAGGAAGAACGCTATGACGAGATCATATAAAGAAGTAATTAATGAAATGAATCGAGCCTACACGGAACTCTACATTTTACTATTTCAAGATTTAAAGGATGAGTTTGGTCTTACTGGACAGCAAGAGAGCATGCTATTTCATATTCATTTAAATGAAAACACGACAGCAAATAACATTGCGAATACGTTTAATATAACGAAAAGTGCGGTGAGCCAAGTTTTATCGAAATTGGAAAAGCAACAGATGATTTCAAAACAAGTGAATCCGAATAATAAAAGGGAGTATTTCCTTACACTTGGTCCAAACGGTAGTAAGTATATGGAGCAATTGTCGAAGTTAGATGATGTATTAATTGAGAAGTATTTCTCGAAAATTGATATTGAAGCGTTGCAGCAAATGACAGAGACGTTAACGAAAATAAATAAAGTGATATTGGAAGAAAAGCAGAAGGATCTTGATTGTAATGAGTGAGAACTTAGATGAAGCAATTAGTAGAAAGGAGGAGAAGCATGTGATGAGTTACATACCAAATATGATTACGATAGCAAATTTTGTGTGTGGGCTTTTGGCTATTCATGCTGTTTTCGTTGACGATATGTACGGTGCAGTTATGTTCATTATTACAGGTATGGTCCTTGATTTGTTTGATGGCATGATCGCTCGGAAACTTGATTCTGTTTCAGAAATTGGTGGAGAGTTGGACTCATTTGCGGATTTAGTTACTTTTGGTGTGGCACCATCTATTCTTGCATATAATGCTTCGTTAAAAGATTTGCAGTCTATCGGGATGATATGCGCGCTCGCTTACAGTATTTGCGGAATGCTTCGGCTTGCGAGATTTAACACACAGCAAAGCAAACTCCCAACATTCATCGGAATGCCCATTCCATTCGCGGCGATGTGTCTCCTCATTTTATGTCGCCTAAATAATCCAGTTTCCGTGGCATTTGGTACAAGCGTACTCGCGTATTTAATGGTGAGCAAAATCAAATTTCCTCATTTTAAAAAAGATATAGCTGAAAGCTTGGATTCTGAAAGATTGGATTGATAATACGGAATTACAATGAGAAAGATAAAGGAGAATAACATGATTCGTATGGCATTAAGATCATTCAACATACAAATGTATTGTTTGCTAGGCGTAATGTTATTGGGATGGCTCGTGACACCTTTTCGAGCCCAGTTTGCCGCGATAAGCATTGGCCTTTTGGTGAGTATGTACTGCGCCTGGATTTTAGGAAGGCGTATTGAAAAGTTCGGAGATAGCATTGTAAAAAAAGAAAAAGCACCGATGCTCGGAATGATAAATCGGTTCGCAGCCGCAATACTCGGCGCGATTATTATGTATGAAATTGAACATCATGAATTCATGTGGACATTTGCAGCTGGAATTATGGGTGGGTATTTCTTGATTATTATTAATTTGGGGTATTACAGTATGAGGGATAAGAAGGGATAGATGAGTAAACTCTCAAGTATAGAATGATATACTTGAGAGTTTACTCATTTTAAATTTATCTATTACTTGTTGTAACATATCCATTAGAAAAATCCCCATTGCTGTACTGTTTAGCTTTTTCAGTACGTCTAACAATATAACATATATATTCATTATTTTTGGAAATCTTAATCTATTAAATGTCCCTTTTTCGGAGGTCACTTCATTTCGCTAGAAGGCTTTTTTATTTTTCCCGAGAATGAACAGTAATATATAATCTAATTTTCGTGAATGTAATGGGGAGGCAGTAAAATTTGAACAGAAAAATTTGGTTTGTATTCACTTTTTTTGCTCTTTTAGTATCTGGTTATATTGTTGTCCAATATTCTATTATGGATGGATTTCAAACAGGGCTTGTAAAAGCGAAGCTTATGTTTGGATCTAAATTAAGTGATTTCTGGTATAGTATGTTATTTATACATATTACGACTAGTATAGTAGCATTAGTAATTGGTCCTTTCACATTATCCACTAAATTTAGAGAGAGGAATATCAACCGTCATCGAATAGTTGGGAGAATCTACATGGTTGGTATATTATTAGGAGGCGTTTCTGGACTATACCTATCCTTTTATGCTACGGGAGGATTGGTAGCGAAGCTAGGCTTTGGTTTGTTATCTGTATTTTGGCTAACATCAGCATATCAAGCGTTACATAGAGTTAAGAATAAAAAAATTAAAGAGCATCGGAACTGGATGATTAGAAATTATTCTTTAACCTTTGGAGCAGTTACATTAAGAATTTGGCTACCCTTGTTTATCGTTCTATTTGGAATAGAGCGGTTTGAACTTAGTTACGCTATTATTGCTTGGTTAGCATGGGTACCTAATTTAATTGTGGCAGAATTATTTATAAGAAAAAGACTTAATAAAGGAAAATACGAAGGAAATGAGGATTTACATTTTTGATGTGAATCTGCTGTTATATTGAGGACAGAATTCTTCAGTAATTCAATACTTTTATAGGTGTAAGCATGGCGTTACCTAACAACGAATAGCGGATTCCTAATAAGAGTAATAATAAAAACTAACATAAAATTTAAGAAAAATTTTATATTTACCCCACTTTTTATTTTAAAAGTTTTTCCTATCCTATAAACAAGTTACATCAAGGAGGAGAC
>NZ_JBNLYE010000409.1:0-3266 GCF_050172095.1 Bacillus sp. GMs2/2 | reverse complement strand
TATTAATAACGAATTAGAGGTTGCTGAATTTCACTATATGTTAGGATATACATTGTATGATTCATACAATGGCTTTTTAGCCTTACAAGAATTATCAAAGGCTAAAGAAATATTTTGTAAATACGCTGAATGTGAAACTAACCTTGCTTTTTGTAATAATCTTTTTGGATTAACTTATGCAGAGTTAGATGAATTTGAACTTGCGAATAAGCATTATACATTAGCATTAAACACCTTTGAAACAATAAAAGAAGAGACCTTCATATTAATGGTAAAACAAAACATAGCTTTAATGCATGCCAAACAGGAACGTCCTGATTTAGCAATTCAATATCTTTCAGAAGTTAATAAAAAAATGCTAAACAACTATAAAGCTTTATTCGTAGAAGCAAGAGAATACGTTAAATTACTCGAAAAAGAAGAAGCTTGTGAGCGTATCGAGCGAGGCATAAACATCTGTAAAAATCTTGGTATTGAAGAGTATTTACATCATTTTCGCATCTTACAAGCATTAAATGATAATGTAGATGCTTCACAATTAGAAATTATCATTTTAGAAGGTATTGAATATTTTGAAAAACAGAAAATATCGGAGTATACTAAGGAATATCAAGAGCATTTAGCGCATAGATATTATGAGCAAAAGAACTACCTTAAATCGTGCGAATATTTCGAGTTATCTAGGAAAACGAAGAATATATTTTAAAAAGGGTGATTTAAATGAAGAAACTACATCATAAATCTATTGGACTGTTAATAGCTGTGGCTTTAACATTTAGTGTACAAACTCCGGTAAGCAAAGTTGTCAAAGACCTAATTGTTCAATATGCACATGGAAACGGAGGGGGATAATCCCCTCTATTTTTATTTACACACAAAATAAATTTTAGATTTAATTTACCTTGTTAAAATCTTTTAAAATAAGGAAAGTTGCTCTTCCTCATTCTGAATACTAATTTTAACTTTATATGTATAATACTTTCCCATTCTGGACTCGATTTCTTTTTCCACTTGTTTAATAGCAGCATCAGGGGTATTTGCTGTAATGTATACAATATCCGGTTCATATACTTCTCCATTTGGAGATATAATTGTAAATTCAATTGGGTATTTTCCCATATTTCTCATTCCTTCTTACATTTTAAAGATATAAAAGATAACCTAATACACATATGGCACATATAACACTACCTACTACTATAATTAAGGATATTATTCCAAGCAACAAATAACCAAGATAATAAAGTCCTAAACAAGTAAAAGCAATAATCAATAGAATACCTATGACTTGTAAAAAAACTGATTTAAATACGAACAATACAATAAGAATAATTACCCAAAACAGTAAAGAATTAAAAATTTGAGGACGCTTTTTTTGTTTACTACTTTGCATTTCCATAAACTCACCACTTTCATTGTGTAAAAGTATGTATTAAATAAAACATCTCTTATCTAAAATACAAAAATGGAGTGCCTTCTCTAATAAGTAAGCACTCCTTCATGTCATTATGCATCTTGTTGTTTTTTGCTTCTTCTCATAAAAATGTAACTTTTAAAATTCATTTTAGAACATTATTGATTCGTCCACTTGTTCATATCTATATTTCTTTTTATAGGTTTATTTACTGGATCTTCTTGAGTTTTTTCTTTCGATTTTTCAATATGAACATTTTTTGGCTGATTATCTTCATTTGCAGTTCCTATTGAGCTTTCAACTTCTTCAATTACATTACCCTCTTCTGGCTGTTTGTACGTTAAAGGTGATTTGGAAGGTAAACCTCTTGGGATATCTCCTTGTAGCATGCCTTTTGCACTTAACAAGTCTTTAGCCATTCCAAGCTTAATCTCTTCGTTATCGACACTTTGTGTCCCGTATAACGCTATAAAATGTTCTAACACCTTTCTTGTAGCTTCATTAGGGTTTTCCTGTGATTCTATCCAAACAAATAGTTCTGGACATCTTTGACGCATTTTCTCCGATAATGGAATTTGAATCGCTTTTGGTTTAGCCATCATAATCACCTATTTTACTTGTTCTTTTTGAAATGCAATTGAACTAAATACTGTCATGCCTTTAACATTCATTTCCGTTGCGTTCTTAGCATCAATCCATAATATTTTAATTTTTTTAGAATCACAAATTTCTTTTAGATCTTCGAAAAGATTTTCTTTTAATTGGATACTTCCACCGCCATAGACAACCACGACTTCTACGTCATATTTTAAATCTTGTAATTTAGTTTCCGCAGTATCTAATACTTCATCAGCTAAATTAAATTTAGCTCTTGCTAAGAACTTCTTAGCATCTTCATAATATTTAGGATGCTCTTCTTTTAGATATCCGGCAAACTCTTGTCTTTGTATAGCAAAACCCCATTCATCTTCAAAATCTTTTTTAGCACGTTCAATCGCATGACCTATACCATGTCTTTCTCCTGAACTGTGATCATTATCATAATCATAGCCTTTTGTAACAACATATTCTGTTGTTCCGTCACCAATGTCTATGTGTAGAAGACGTTTTTCTTGGAAGTATTCACCCGTTATATCTTTCATATCATAAGTTTCTTTAAACTCATTAAATATGTCATCATTTCTATATTTCCCATTACCATCTTCGATTAAAGCAAATAGGGCAATAGTCCCTTCTTGTACAACAATTACTTTTTCAAATTTTAAAGTTACATAAACTCTCAAATCACCAACAGTTACCGTTACATGGTGACTACTATTTGTAAACCTTTCAGAGAGTTGTTTTGCTTTTTCTTTTGTCCATTCACTAGCTGGTAAAGCTGTAACCATAGAAACAATTGTTTCTATATTTGTACCTTCTTCTATTGAGTTTTGATTTTTAAACATATCTTGAACCGAACGACAAGCAATTGCACTAACTGTTGTCATAATTGTAGTATCTTGTCTATGCTTACCACGGTTTGATTTAATGTTAAGATTCTGAAGATCTTCACCAGAACGAATGGCACGTTCTCCTACAAACACCCTTTGAGCTACTTGACCTTTCAAAGCTGATGAATTAACAGTGACATCCATATTATGAATTAATCCATGCACTAATTCTTCAATTTTTTTATCTTGCGGAACTGGCTCTTTATACACATAACTATATGTGTTTGGAAATTTAATCATTTCTCCATTAATTGTAATCTTCTTCTCGGAATTCCCATTGTCATCTTCTACAAAATAATTTATTTTCATTTATATTACCCCTTTCTTATTGAAAAGAATTTATTTTAAATCATTTTAACTTA
>NZ_JBNLYE010000408.1:0-3284 GCF_050172095.1 Bacillus sp. GMs2/2 | reverse complement strand
GGAGAGAATACGAAAGATAAAGAGCTTTTTCTTTTTGAAGTTAAGATGGATACGGATGTAGGATCAGTTTCATTCATCCATGAAGCAAAACTTGTGAAAGATAAAGAGTCTTGGAAAATAGATTGGACACCAGACTTCATTTTTCCAGGAATGAAAAAAGATTACAAAGTACGTATGCAAATAGAGCAAGGAAAACGCGGAGAAATATATGATCGAAATGGAAAAGGGCTTGCAACGAATGGTAAAGCGACTGAGGTTGGAATTATTCCAGAGAAACTAGGCGAGACAGCAGCGCAAACGAAAGAAATAGTAGCACAATTACTTGATATGTCTATAGAAGAGGTCGAACAAAAGCTCACAGCGAAATGGATAAAACCAGACTCCTTTGTACCAATTGGCATTTTAAAAGAGGGAACCAGACAGAATGATTATATTGAATTAGAAGGAGTTTCATCTCACCCAGTAAATATTCGTACGTATCCATTAGGTGAAGCAGCGGCACACTTAACTGGATACATAGGAAAGGTGAATGCGGAGGAGTTAAAATCACTTCAAAAACAAGGTTATCAAGCAGATGATTTAGTAGGTAAGACCGGTTTAGAGAAAGTGTTAGAAAATAAATTGCGTGGTGAAAAGGGTGGACGCGTATTTATAGAAGATGAGAAGGGGAAAGAGATTAAAAACGTAGCAAAAAAAGAAGCAAAAGAAGGAGAAAATGTTACGTTAACAATTGATGCTGCAATTCAAGAAAAAATCTTTAATGAGATGAAAACTGAAGCAGGGTCTAGTGCAGCGGTCAATCCTAAAACGGGTGAAACAATCGCACTTGTAAGTAGCCCTGCTTATAATCCAAATATAATAGTTAGAGGAGCATCGAAAGCCCAACGAGAAGCATGGAGTAACGACTCGAAACTACCAATGACGAATCGCTTTACACAAGCATTTGTACCAGGTTCCGTATTTAAAACGATCACAGGTGCAATTGGTTTGGAAACAAACACAATAAATCCGAAGGAAGAATTTAAAATTCAAGGATTGAAGTGGACAAAAGATTCGTCTTGGGGAAATTACTATGTAACGCGTGTAAAGGATGCAAGTCCAATTGATTTTGATAAGGCAATGAAGTACTCTGATAATATTTATTTTGCTCAACAAGCTTTGAAAATGGGAAAAGATCAGTATGTAAATGAATTTAAAAAGTACGGATTTCATGAAAAATTACCAATCGAATACGAACTTCCTATTTCAATCATTGCAAAAGATGGGATAAAAAACGATATTCAACTAGCAGACACGGGCTATGGACAAGGACAAGTATTAATGACACCACTTCATTTAGCATTAACATATGCACCGATTGTGAATGAAGGGAATATTCCGTCGCCACATCTTTTAAAAGAAGCAAAAGTAGCAGGGAATTGGAAAGAAAATGTGGTTTCTAAAAAGAATCAAGAGATATTAAAGAGCGCATTAATTAAAGTCATTAATGACCCTGATGGCGCAGGGAGAATTGCACAGGTTGATGGTGTGACGCTTGCTGGTAAAACTGGTACAGCAGAACTGAAAGAGTCGAAAGAAGCAGACGGAAAAGAACTGGGATGGTTCGCAGCTTTCGATGCAAATGCGCCAGACATGATTGTTACAATGATGATTGAAGATGTAAAAGGAAGAGGAGGAAGTAACGTTCCAGGTGAAAAAATAAAACATGTATTTCAGAAATAATACTTAATTATAAGGTGAATTTTTCACTAAATTTATTACATGTTTGCTTAACTCAAAGATATAGATTGGGGGAAATATAGAACAATTAAATTTCAAAAAAGCATTCTTTCTAATCGAGAATGCTTTTTTGCTGTCATTTTAGAAAAGTTGACATTGTTAATGGTAAATAGAAGGGAATAGCAAATTGAAATGGACAAGTAGAGTGTTACGTTAAATTCAAAAAATAGATTATTGTGAGTGGATTTTTATCATTGTATGCTTTACTTGTTTTTTAGTAGTATTATTCTGCCTGAAAAAAGATAAACAATGGAACAAATGAAACTTGTATTTTGTCTATATATTGAAACCATAATAAAAAAGTGAGGGCAGTTTTATGTTTATTCAAATAAGTTTGAGGTGTGGAAATGGAACAGACGTTTATTGAAAAGTGTAATCATGATGAGCTGGACTATGTTATAAAAGACTATTGGCAAGATGTATGGAATTATTCATTTATTATTACGAAAGATCCACACTTATCAGATGATATCACGCAAGATGTATTTATAAAGGTGTTTAAAAATTGGAATTCATTTCGAAAGGAGTCATCTATTAAAACGTGGATTTTAAAAATCACAAGAAATACGGCAATAAACTATTTGAAATCCTCCTATTTTAAAAGGATATCTTTAATAGGATTTTTTAGTGACGATAAGCAATCCTTGTCAGCAGAACAAGAATTTTTTAAGCAAGAAGAAATGAATGATGTGTGGAAGGTGGTATTAGAACTACCTAAAAAGCACCGTGAAATAATTATATTGGATGCAAAATATGAATTATCTTATGAAGAAATGGCTGAAACATTAGGAGTATCCATTGGAACTGTAAAATCGAGATTAAGTAGAGCGAGAAGTAAGGTTTCAAAATTAATAGGGGAGGGTAGTAGTGATGAACAATAAACAAAATCCTGACTGGTATAGAAAAATAAAAAAAGGCCCAATGGAGAATCGTAAAGATGAAGAAGAATTTATTTCTAAAATAAAGCAGTCTATATATGAAAATAATGAAGTGGATTTTGAAAAACATAAAAGACCATTTCGTAAAAAAGCATTACCTATTGTAGTTGTTTTGGTTTGTACAATGTTATTTTTCATTGTTCAACAACCTTGGCTTGATGATAATAAATCACCGGTACAAAGTAGTACTCAAATTAAGCCTAAAACAAAAGATGAGTCTGCTCAAGATCCATCATTAAAACAATTTATGAATGAACTATATCAAAGTACGAACTCAAAAAATGAAAATAACTTGTACAAAGCGTTAAATGATGAAGTTCTATTTAAAGGAAAGAGTTATAGGAAGGATGAACTGAAGTTTGATGAAGATATCTTTCATGAGTTGCAAGTCGCCCTTACAATGGGAGGAGAGTTTGCAAAAGATACAAAGCAAGTATATAAAGTACCAAGTGGATTGACAGAAAGTAACCAACCAAACCAAGCGCATTTTATATATGCAACTGTTACTGGAAATAAAACGAAAATTTTAGCTGAACCAAAGCGAGAATCACAAGTTTTATATGAAGT
>NZ_JBNLYE010000407.1:0-3301 GCF_050172095.1 Bacillus sp. GMs2/2 | reverse complement strand
GGACTGACTCCTTTTATTAACAAATGGCATAACATAAAATTAGCCGTTTACCAATTGTTATTTCTTCAAACTTAAATCCATTATTAAGATGTTCTCATTGGGACATCTTTTCTTTTGGTAACAAACAAGCTATAATCTATTCAATAAATTGAATTATCACTCTTTATATAAAGGAGGAACCCCTATGGTGATCTATAAGGATGACAAACGAGGTACATATTTCTTCGTAGTAAGAGTCCGTCAGTTTGATGGGACAACCAAGCAAGTAAAACGTCGTGGGTTTAAAACAAAAAAAGAAGCACGTGAAGCAGAAGCTAAAATGTTAGTTGAAAAAGAATCAAACTCCAATCTAACTTTTGAGCACGTTGCAGATAGTTATTTTAATTGGTATACGCAAAGGAGGAAACAATCTTCAATAAATACCATAAAAAATGCCATCTACAATCATTTAATGAAAGAATTTGGAAAAATGAAAATTGACTGTATCACACCTAGACATGTAATGGACTATCAAAACAAAATGATTAATGAATACTCTGCGGAATATTTAAAAAAATTCCACACTACACTCTCAGCAATATTTAATTTTGGAATAAAATTTCATGGTTTAACAACCAACCCAGCAAGAATTGCTGGGAATTTTCAAAAAGAATCAAAGAAAAGAATTAACTTTTGGGAATTCGAAGAATTTAAACAGTTTATCAGTGTGGTAGATGAGCCCATGTATAAAGCATTCTTTTCAACTCTTTATTATAGTGGAGCAAGAAAAGGCGAACTACTAGCTTTAACTTGGGAAGATATAAATTTCGAAGAAAAGGCCATTAACATTCACAAAACTAAATACAATCGTCAAGTTACAGAACCAAAAACTAAAGCTTCTAATCGAATTATTATGTTACCTAACTTTGTAATGAATTTATTAAGAGGTATAAAAAAAGATGCTGCACTAACAGCACCAGTTAAAAATGATTATGTTGTTTTTGGTGAATTCTATGATAGTCTCGCCACAACTTCATTACATAAAAAATTCAACAACTATCTAAAGATTGCTATGGTTAAAGAGATTGTAATGCATGAGTTTAGACATTCTCATGCTTCTTATCTAATAAATAAAGGTGTTAGCCCGCTGGTTGTAGCCCAGCGATTAGGGCATTCTGATGTAGCAACAACTTTAAATACTTATAGCCATTTGTATCCTTCGAAGCAAGCAGAAGTAGTTGCGTTTATGGAAAAAGATTTGCTATAATTGTTACCAAACCGTTACCGATTAACTATAAACCGTTGATATTATAACTTTAGAAAAGACCCTGTTCGTCAATTCCTTTTTATCTGTCTTATTTCACACTTAGTTTTTCTTTCACTTTCGCTGGAAGCTCGTCTTTTTTCACTTCTTCCCAAGCTGTTACACCTTTTTTATCTGAGTGGTATACGCGTAGGAATGCTTCTTTACGAAGATTTTTTTGAGCTATGAATTCTAATTCTTTCTCTTTACCGTCTTTATCAAAGCCAGTCAGTTTATATTCATAATCTTTAAATTTCTGCCCATTACTATCTTTACTATCAAATTCTTTTCCATCTACTGTAATTTGAACATAATACTCATCTTTACCCATACGGTTTAAATCACAACCAACTAACAAACTTGCAAATACAACTAAAATACTAAATAGTGCAATGTATCTTTTCATTTCCTTCACCTCATATGTTTTTTCTTATATTCTTATCTTAAAGCCCGGAGCTTAAAGAAGAAATTCAAAAACATGACATGAACATTACACTTTTGTAAGATAATAATTATTTCTTCACTTTAGAAATTGTCATTCCATTAAGCTTCTGTATAACGTTTTTGTTTCTCACGCTCATCAGCTACACTACCGCCAATAACGTCTTTCACGCCAATTTCGCCACTTATCACGTAATTTCCTTATACCGTTTATTACGCCTTCTATTATGCCCTCAATTATAATCTCTATTACAAGATATCTCACTAAACTAATAATAGGTTTAATTACGTATCTCCCTATAAATTCAAGAATATCCTCCATCATATTTTCCTCCTTCTTTTAAAAGGAAGCTGCTACTCCTCCGCGTCCTTTTACGTCCAGTTACAATTGCTGCCCTACTGCGGTATATATCAACAAAGATAATACGACAACAACATCCACGATAACGCTATTGAATTTGGAAGAAACTTCGGTAAATACTAATACTGTAGTTAACATGGCTAAGAGAATTATTTTTTCACCTATATTCGGAGATGCTCCCAAAAACTTTATAAAATCAAAGACAACTTTACTACAATTCTTCCTGTAACTAATTTATTATCGTGGTAAACCGTCTTCCACTACATCCGTAACAGTTCCATTCGGTTCAAAGATTACACGTAATGATCCTTCTCCAGTATAACCAGTATAGTCATATACTGAATATGATTTATATTTCTCAATTACATGTGGCTGTCCAATTGCAGCTTTTACCTGATTCGCGGCCATACCTTTTTTGATTTTCAAATAATGATTGTAACTTACTGCTGCCGAATTGTTATTTACATCTTTATACCACGGTACACGATCGTTTTTTTCTTCATATTCCTTTACAGGCTCTTCACTACGTTTCGTAAATACCTGATTCTCTTTATCTGTATCTTTATCTTCATCCTTTATAGCAGTACGTTCAATATTTACAACATAACCATATGTATTTAATTCAACCATAATTTCATATGTACCATCCGTATCTTTTTCAGTATAAAATACGCGTTTTTCATGGTTATTATAATGTTTTATGTTCTCACCACCATAGTCAATCGTATTAAGAATATCCGTATACGTCATACCTTCCTCAATCTTTTGAGATTCATCATGAGAAATATAACGCTTTTGTGATGATGGTGCATCCTCATTTTTAATACTTTCACGTTTGCTCGTAGTCATAGGTGTTTTCTTCTGATCTTTTAGTACTTCACCTTCCGCCTTCGCTGGTTGCTTTGCTCCTGCTTTTTTTAATACGTCTGTATCGCTAGAACAAGCTCCCAAAATCGATACTGTAGTCAACGCCATCCCTACTATAAGTACCCTCTTAAATGACTTCACTCTAATCCCCCCGGTGTTTTTTTATATCTAGTAATCAACGTATTTTAATTAATACGGAACTATTCAGTTCTATACAATTTGCTATAACCTTCTCCCTCATGCCCCTTTTTTGTATAAAGTGAAACTTTAATCAGCCCTCGCCAATCATCTTCGTTACAAATATTAACATTAAATATAACTAATAAATAGTATATTTTTGCTAATCATTT
>NZ_JBNLYE010000406.1:0-3302 GCF_050172095.1 Bacillus sp. GMs2/2 | reverse complement strand
ACCCCACATCCATCAACTTAAGGATTCGGGCTATTTTTGAAATTAAAAGCGCGTTACTATTTTCTTATATTAATGAGAAAGGGTGACGTGCTTTTTATGAATATGCATCAAAAGCAAGAGTTGTCTTTATTTGCCGAAGAGTTATATCGATATATGTCTCCCGCTACACTTAATCAATTAGCTATAGAAGCAGGCGGGATGAAACGAAAACGGAAGTGCCACGGGCATCATTTTTTATCTTTGTGTGTATGGCTAAATCAACAAGTCGCTACTACCTCTCTTACCCAACTATGTAGTCAATTAGAAACTTCAACAGGAGTTTTATTAAGTCCGGAAGGACTTAATCGGCGATTTAACTCGGCTTCTGTAGCCTTTTTTCGTACTGTATTTACTACGCTTCTACAGGCTAAGATTGGAGGCGTATCTAAGATTTCTCATTCTCTTTCTTCCTACTTTGAGCGCATTCGCATCCTTGATTCTACAACCTTTCAAGTTCCAGATCGATTCGCAGCTATGTATCCTGGTGCCGGAGGATGTAGTCATAAAGCTGGTGTGAAAATTCAACTAGAGTATGACTTGTTGAGTGGAGAGTTTTCTGATGTGAAAATTGAACCAGGAAAACGAAGTGATCAGGCGTATGGTGCGACTCGAACAGACATGATACAAAAGAATGAGCTGTATATCCGTGACTTAGGATATTTTCGTCTACAAGACTTTAAGTCTATTCAAGACAAGCAGGGGTATTATTTATCCCGTCTTAAGTTACCGACTAAAATATATAGAAAAGAGTTCGAAACAGTCGTATTTAAAACAAAACCTCCTCAATTGAAACCAGTATATATACAAATTCATTTGGAAGACATTATGAAACAATTAAAACCTGGCCAAGTTTATGAATTACACGATGTATATGTAGGGAGTAAAGACAAACTGCCTACTCGTATTGTAGTTTATAGATGTACCGAGGAGCAAAAACAGAAACGCTTACGTGACCGAGCTATTCGTGAAAAGAAAAAAGGGATTACATATACAGAGCGCACGAAGCTTTTACAAGGTATCACGGTATATATGACAAACATTCCTACGGAATGGGTACCAAAAGAGAAAATCTATGACCTATATTCATTACGTTGGCAAATTGGCGTGTCCAGATAAGGACACATTATCTAGTTGGTGAAAGTCCAATCGGGAGAATAGACTCCACTCCCGTAGCCTGAGAGGCGCCATGAAGTGAAAGCGACATGGCGAAGCCCTCTGACATCACATGCAAAAGGCATGTGGGCAAATCTCCAGGTTGTAACGTACAGTGAACGTAGATGTAGCCTCGTTACACGCAATTCCGGTGGCTGAGACGGTCGATAACGTGCGAAAGCAACAAGAACTGACCGAAACGAGTCTGGAACGGCAGTTCTCACCGGCGGGGTATCAGCGGCGACATGGAGAGAAAGATAATGTGGAAACTGGAGAAGCCCTCGACACCCGATGAAGAAACCTCATCGAGGAGACCGTCTCTATAACCGCGATCGGGAAGTGAGAACGGTAGGTGTCAGGGTGGCGGAACGGATCGTAGTACCAGAGATCTGCGTGCAGCAAAACGCGCGGGGAGGAAAGGGTCCGAACCTGTAAACATTTCGTATGACTAAAGGAGGCAAGGGTGCCATGACAAAAACACCCATCACTTTGCAGGAATTAAGGCAACGAATCTATCGAAAGGCGAAGTCTGAACCTACGCACCGGCTTTGGGGGCTATTTACCCACATTACCAAAATGACAACCCTTCACGAAGCATATCAACAGGCGAGGAAAAACAACGGTGCTCCAGGCATTGATGGAAAAAGTTTTGCTGATATAGAACTAGAAGGAGTTATCCCATTCTTAACGGGTATTCAAGAGGAATTGCAAGCTGGAATATACCGACCACAAGCCAATCGAAAAGTAGAAATCCCAAAGGCAAACGGCAAAATGCGAACTCTGCAAATTCCGTGTATACGAGATCGTGTAGTACAAGGAGCGCTAAAACTCATATTAGAAGCAATTTTTGAAGCTGATTTCTGTCCAAACTCGTATGGGTTTCGGCCGAAACGCTCTCCACATCAGGCATTGGCAGAAGTACGACGCAGTATATTGCGTCGTATGACCATAATAATTGATGTTGATTTGTCGCGCTACTTTGATACAATCCGACACAACATATTATTGGAGAAAATCGCGAAACGTGTCCAAGACCCACAGGTTATGCATCTTGTAAAACAGGTAATTAAGGCAACAGGAAAGATCGGTGTCCCGCAAGGGGGGCCATTTTCTCCACTAGCCGCGAACATTTACCTCAATGAAGTGGATTGGACATTTGATACCATTCGACGCAAAACAGCTGAGGGCAATTACGAAGCTGTAAACTACCACCGTTTTGCCGACGATATAGTTATCGCTGTAAGCGGACACTCCAGTAAAAGTGGATGGGCTGAACTGGCATTACGACGACTGTGGGAACAGTTAAAGCCTTTGGGAGTTGAACTGAATCTGGAGAAGACTCAGATGGTCAATGTTCTAAAAGGAGAATCCTTTGGATTTTTAGGATTTGACCTGAGACGAATACCGAGCCGAAATAAGAATGGATTCTTCGTTTTCATGATCCCGAAGAAGAAAGCTCGCACGACAGTGAAAGCAAAAATTTGCGAACTCATTCAAAACGCAGGAGCGAAGCCAGCACAAGACTTAATAAAACAAATCAATGCCGTACTGACTGGATGGGTGAACTACTTCCGGGTTGGGAACTCTAGTCAAGCTTTCAGTGAAGTACGTGATTATACGGAGATGAAAATTCGCACACTGTTAACGAGAAGGAAACGAAGACGAAAGCGTAGCATCGGATGGCAGAGATGGAGTAACGAATATCTCTATGGTGTACTGGGGCTTTACTGGGACTGGAAAGTCCTTCCCCTGAAAAGTGCAGAGAGTTTCCGATGAAAGTGTCTGCCATTTGATAGGTCTCATAACCCTTTTGATGAAGTTTATGGGGTGAGCTGCTTGAGGGAAAACCTCACGAGCAGTTCTTATGGGGAGAGACTGGAAACGGGTCACAACTGATACCGCGCCAGTCTTTTACCCGACAGCTGTTATTTAAAATATGGAAATCTTGGTTTCAAATTCATCGTTGTAAATCTATTAAACAAGAGCGATTAGAATGTCATCTTTATGGGCAACTCATTAGTATTCTATTATGTTCTTCTACTATGTTTAAAATGCGAGAACTCCTATTACGTAAAAAACAGAAAGAACTAAGTGAATATAAAGCAATGTAT
>NZ_JBNLYE010000405.1:0-3304 GCF_050172095.1 Bacillus sp. GMs2/2 | reverse complement strand
CCAAATCATAATGATCAGGTTAGATTTGAAGATTTAAAAGGGCATTGGGGAGAAAAATATGCCAATATTTTAATAGATTTAAAAATTTCTAATGGTACCGAGAACGGTTGGCAACCAAATAGATTTATAACACGTGCTGAAGCTGCTCAACTTACTGCAAAAACAGATATGTTACAACAAAATTTAAACGATGAAAAAGAGGTTATTACTGCTACCTCATATGAAGATTTAAATTTAACAGTGGCTTCGAAAATTACAGCTCAAGAGATTGATAGTTTTATTGCAAAATATCATTCAGATAGTCCCTTAGTTGGACATGGACAAGATTTTATCAATGCGCAAAATCAATATGGCGTGAGTGCTCATTATTTAGCGGCGCATGCGATTTTAGAATCTGGATACGGAAAATCAGAAATCGCATATCAAAAACATAATTTATTCGGTCTACGTGCATATGATGGAGATCCGTTTAAATATGCGAAATATTTACCAAGCTACGGCGATAGCATTGCTTATAATGCTAATTATGTACGAGAAAGATATTTAGAAGAAAATGGTATGTATTATAACGGGCCAACATTAACTGGCATGAATGTGAAATATGCATCAGATAAAGGCTGGGCTAAGAAAATTGCAGGCATTATGGAACGTATTAAACCGTTTCGTGTAGAAGACTATACATATGAAAAAAAATTATCAAAGAATCCTGAAACATTAGATGTCGAAGCGTTATCAAATGAAATTCCGTATAAAATGTATGCAGACGGTTCAAGCACAAATGTTGTATCATCAGCTACTTACTACCAGGTACCTTATCCATTTAATTTGAAAATTAAAAGTAGACCAGATGTAGCTGTCGAGGAAAATAAAGTTGGTACAGTAACTCCTGGAACAACCATCTTTATTTATCGTGAAGATCCAAATGGATGGGTAGAATTCTCTTTTGAAGCTAATGGAGAAAAATATTGGACATTAAAAAATAAATTAAGTATGTAATTAAAAAGATCTATTGCACTAGTTTTAAAAGTATGGGATTGGACAATTGATTCTCTAGATTGGAAATACAGTAAATTACCCGTTGATGTAGCAGCTGCAAAGATTATTCAAAATGTCTTAGCAGGTGCGACATCCGCATGCTTTTTCGGGAAAATGTTGCGCAAAGTAGGTTCATTTTCAGCACTATCTCCTGGTTCACCGTAATCTTTAATGATGTAATATTCCTTATCTTAAATGTATATATTGAATATATGGATATATTGTGTTATGATGTGAATTAGAAACTCGCGTGTTTCAAATACAACATTTTTATCTTCTTGATGACCTCTTATCTTTCCGTAAGAGGTCCTTTTTTCTCCCTCCGTATTGCATAGCCGCTAAAATACTATGAAAAAATACTAGAGACTACTACAATGTGATATTCTCTAGTATTTTTTCTTTATCCATATTATCTATTGTTGGGTAATCGATGAATTATTAATTTTTGTATGATTTTCACAAAATAACTTTGAACCATTATTTATTTCAATATAAAATAATAAAGGGGTATATATGAATAGGTATGTCCTTTTTATGTGATGATAATGCGAATTGAAGCGTAATACTGAAACGGTAAACGAGAAGAATCAGTGCCGAAACAGATAGTAAGGAAAGTAAAACAGTAACAGCAGACAATACTTATAATGAAAACGTTCATAATGGACTGTCTATGGATGGAGAAAAAATACGAAAAGATAAAAGGGGCAAATGAATATGAACAGAGCCTTTAAAGGTACCGTATTAGCAGGGATAAGTGTGGGTTTCTTGCTAGCTGGTTGTACAATAGAAACATATGTCCTAACGCAGTCCAGAATATAAGCAAGTAGATTAAGTATTCTAAGCAGATAAATGAAGACTATCGCGATGAAGAAATTGAAAGACAACTAAGAGGTATAGCATTCTGACTTTCTAAATAACATGAGTGTTTCTATAGAATGAATCCTTAGGAGGGCTATTGTGGAACCTTTAATCAATGCTATTCTATACTTTGTATTTTTATTTGGAGCACTGTTTCTTATACTGGGTACTGCATTGGTTTTATTAATCGTGGCTGCATTACCAGTAATCTGGAAGAAGAATCTATCATTCCTAATGATTAGTTTAGGTATAAATATACTTGTCATTCCATTGTCTTTTTTTATTGGCGGGATGGCAACAGATTCTTCTGGTAGTACGATGCACGATTTTTGGGAAGTATTTTTCTTTATTCAGGTATTTCCGTTTCCCCTAGTACTGCTATCTTTAGTTTGGTGGCTTGTGCGTCGAAAAAAAGCAAAAGTTCATGTATAGTGTTTTTAATGCAAATAAGCTGTCCGTTTGGGCAGCTTATTATATTTATTACTAAGCGTGATTATTTCCAAAATGAATGCAATACCACTATACAGTTAAATTGAAGGTGAAACATATTGAAATCTTATCAAACTTTAGCCCACTTGTATGCATTAGGACTAGGCTGCGGACTTTGGAATAGAGAGGAGGTTATTTCATGGTGCGATAGGTTGATTGAAGCAAGTGATCACCCGCCATATGAAATTATGGAGATATCTTTAATGTCTAAAGCAAAGCTGATATATATAGAATCGGCTTTACTGTCATATAGCCGCATAGTTGATGAAAAACCCTTGGTAAACATCCTTCTTTCAGTCTTAAATGAAAAGTTAGTAGCTCAGAAATGGAATATTAAACAAGCGATTACTTGCTCTACTCGATTACTAGTAAATAGAGGCCTGTATTGGGAAGAAGAATATTTTGATTTATACAGCCTTAATGATAGCTATGACTTAGCACAGGAAGGTATCCATTTTAATGAAAAAGATGTGATTTCTGCTTATATCGATACATTAGATGTTTTTCGCATCCATTTTAACGAGTTTGAAGATCTCTATTTACAAGTCATGAAACAGAAGTGGCAAGGGGAGAGGGCAGGAAAAAGAATCATTGAATCGTAAGATTTATTTCCTGTATTTATCACCAAATTTATCTAGCCAAGACAAATCTGTCTTCGTGTTGATGAATTTTTGTCTCTTAATAGCTTAATGCTATCGTTTTTAATTTTTCCGACAGCAAGCAAAGTTAGCATGTTTAATGCATAATCAGACGCCTGTAAATGAGCATTACTATTTAAATTTTTACCAGAGAGTAATTTAGTTAATTAGTAGAAAAAGGAAGGGGCCTATTTGGCTCCTTCCCTTTTCTCATACATACATAACGCTTGTTGACAACTTATGAAATAATAGCATTCATCGCTATTAAAATATAACATTAAAAG
>NZ_JBNLYE010000404.1:0-3327 GCF_050172095.1 Bacillus sp. GMs2/2 | reverse complement strand
TTAATCAATATGACTATGTATTTATGTGCAGAAATAATAAAAAACACTGCCAGGCGCAGTGTTTTTTATTACTACCTTTTATCCAATTCATTCGTATTAAATCCTTGCTTGAGAGAGTAAGACCAGTTCTTTCTTATTTCATCAACAACTATTTCTGGATAATCCCAATGAAGCGTACGAGTAGACTCCCGGATTCGTTATACTATTCCTTGGGCTGTTTTATTTCTATATTCATTCCAATATTTTGGCTCAGTCGCTCTTAAAAGAACGATAGAAAAAGGATCTGATATGAATATCAGATCCTTAACTTTAATTTCTTAATACATACATCTTTTTACACGATAACTGGTTCATACGTGCTCAAATTATCATACTCAGTTTTTACAATACTAGGCGGAAGGTTAACACATCCTCAGATTCACCTTTTCCTGTAGCAGTGCATAATGTTTAATAAAATTAAAGCATATTTTTACTTACCAGACTTAATTTTTTCGTTATATTCTTCTAAAGTTAACCCTTTTTCTTTTAGATAAACAGCAACTTCTTTTCCTACATAACGATAGTGCCATGGCTCATACTTAATGCCAGTAATATTCTCTTTATCTTTTGGATAGCGGAGAGTAAATCCATATTCTGCAGCATTCTTATCTAACCATTTGAATGCATCGGTAGTTTCAAATTTTGCATTTAAATCTTCTACAGTATTCTGCCATTCAACTGAAATAATGTCTAACGCTAATCCAGTATGATGTTCACTTGCACCAGGATACTGAAGATATTCCAATGCCTTAGCACTAGCCTCTTTATCCGACAAGCCTTGAGATTTATAGCTTTTAACTGAAGCATCATAATAAGTTTGTTGTAATTTTATAGCTCGATAACCTGATCTTAAATAAAGATTGATTCCCTCTTTTTTTGCAGCTGCTACCATATCCTGATAGGAAGTTGCAATTCTACTATCTATTTTCATATTTGGCTTCGCATTTTGGGTGATACTTGTTAATTCAATTCCTAGTTCCTTTGATAACATATGCTCTCTATTTACAAGGATAATTCTCCAATCATTAACATCAGAGATAGGTAAAACATCTTTTTTCTTCGCATGTATTTCATTTTTATTTTTATCGTTATTATTAGTAGTTGCCTGAGATGTTTGCTTTCCACTACAAGCAGCAAGACTCCATCCCATTGCTAATACCAATGCTAAAATTATAAATTTTTTAATTGTATCTCATTCCCTTTTTGTTTATTAGTCTTTATACCAATTTCCCAACACGTCTCTAGGAATCTCCTTGAAATCCTTCAAAGAAACGGGGCCGACAAATTTTTTAATTCCATGTTTTTTAGAATTTTCATCCGAATAATCTTTTAAAAATTGAATTTTAAATTGTTTCTTACCATCAGCATAGTCGGTTACTGTCGGTACGATTGCCGCTTGTCGTATACCAAAAGTTTTATCTTCATACTTAACAAATTGTACATAAGATAATCCTCCAACTAATGTTTCTAATTTTTCTTGCGCAGAAATAAGATTTCCAAGAGAATAATAGATTAGCGTTTCATGTCCATCTTTATTTTGTTTCCACTCAATTGGTTGAATTACATGTGGATGATTTCCAATTACTACATCTACACCTAAATCTGTTAAATATTGAGCAACTTCTTTTTGTTGCTTTGAAGGTGTTGAGGTATATTCTACTCCCCAATGCACCATAACAATCACCATATCAGAGCTACTCTTTGCCTTTTCCACATCATTTTGTATCGCTTTTTTATCAATTAAATTTAAAGCCCAAGACTTATCAGCTGGAATTTTAATTCCATTCGTACCATATGTATAATTTAGTAACGCAAAACTAATACCATTTTTTGTAATCGTTTTTATTTCATTACGCTCGTTTTTACTCTCATTAATACCTACCGGCATAACATCCGGATATTTCTTCCAGTATTCTCTTGTATTCGCAACACCTTTAATACCCATATCCATAGCGTGATTTGTCGCTTGCGTCACTATATTGAATCCAGTGTCCACTAAAGATTGGCCTACTTCTTCAGGTGTATTGAAAGTCGGATATCCCTGTACTTTTAAATTATTTCCGGCAATCGGAGTCTCCTGGTTCACTATAGCAAGATCACTTGATTTAACAGCTTTTTTGATATTTTCATAAATATAATTATAATCATATGAACCGTCTTTTTGTTTGCCATCTTTAATTACTGCGTCATGATATAAATTATCACCCGTTGCTATTAAATTCACAACCGATTGTACTTTTTTATCTTCCGTAAAATTAGGAGACTGTTGGATAGGACTTTTCTCTACCCAATTTGGTGCTTTTAATGATGTATCTATATTGGATTCAGCCGGTGGTAATGAAGCTTTAGATGTCTTAACATCTGTATTACCACAAGCGGTTAAAAGCACTAAAAAAATAAGACATACTAAAAAAAACTTTTTACTTCTCTGTAAAGTATCTAACATGTGATCCTCTTTTCTGTTTTATTCCTTATAACCAGTTCTAACAAATCATTCTTTAAAACAACGTATTTTGGTTTTACCCTTAATTATGGAAGGACACTCTGTTACACCTGCTTCGGAATATACTAATAATTGTTTTCCGCTTTCTAGCAATCTATCGATTCCATCAGAAGTGATAGGTTACTAGAAAAAGATGATCCATCAGGATGTCGAATAGTTTGATATACCTATTCCAATTGCAATAACTCGTTTAATATTTAAACAAGATAGGAGAATCGTTCATATAGCCTCTTCTCTCGCTTTATGTTTAAAGTGCCTCCAAAAAAGGGATCGTTGCTGTACCCCTTTGCATAGTGCGAAATTTTTGTAACTAATTTCTTTCATTCAAGCGACAAACATTATACCGATAACAATAAGTAAGACCCAAGAACTTATTTTACCAATATACGAAAAAAGTAGCAATCTTTTGTCCCATATAAAGAAGCCCATTAGGAGAAATGAACGAGAGATTCATTCTATTCAATTCCTTCATTGATTAATAAAAAAACAAGCCATCCAACTATTGGATGGCTCTATACTATAAAGAGAATTTGTTATTGGATTACTTCAATTTCCCTTCAAAAACAATCTTCCTACCGCACGGCTCAACTACTGTTTTGCCGTCTTTCTTTACTTCATGAAAGATTGGCTCTTCCATACGACGAGACGGAGCGTAGCCTTCTTGTTCCATACGTGCTAAGCAGTCTGTAATTGTTTCATTTTCAAGTACTTCAAATTTCTTTTTATTAGGTTGTTTTGTCATGACCTAACCTACTTTCTATTTTTCTTGATGCAAATTGATTTTT
>NZ_JBNLYE010000403.1:0-3334 GCF_050172095.1 Bacillus sp. GMs2/2 | reverse complement strand
TAGAGAATTAACTTCTCTAACCTTTTTATATACACTATTAGGTTTCAAACAGTAAAGATGCCCTAATGCTACCATTGATCCTGTTCCCTATTCAACCTTGTATAAACAAAAAAATCAGATATTACCACTATTCAAAACCAGTTACAATTCTCTCTTTCATTTTCTGTATTACTTCACTGCTCAATACTTTTTGACCAGCAGGAAGTTTTAATATGGCAGCGGCACCTTTACTAAGGTATATTTCTTGATCATTATTTTGATTTACTACCAATATTCCTTGCCCTTCAAATTCGAAATAACTAATATCTTTTGTTTCATTTGTATTATTTTTTATTGCTTTATATAATCCATATAAATCTTTACTTCTATTTTCTCCGCCCGTTCGAATCGGTTCAGTATCATTCGCAACAATTAGTCCTTCTGGCTGCTCACCCTTCATAATAAACCACAGCTTTTCATTTGTTGGTAATAGTAAATTCTTAAATTCAGAGCTATTTAAAATTTGCTGTGCTGGAATTGTTTCATAGATTGGTAACGAAAATGGAGATGTTGTTATTTTTTCAAAACTTAAATTTTCAGAAGAACTTCCCTTACTATATTGATAATCTTTTAATGCGATCGATTGTACTGATTCACTTTTATTTTTTGATGCATAACTAATTTTACTAGCGAAAATAATAACGGTCATTAAGCACATGCACAGTATCACAAGCTTAAGTAGTTTTCCCATTTATGAACCCCCGCTTTTAATATTATTAGTTTGCATGGATATTATAAACAGTTTCACTCCACCAAAAATTATTATTGTTATGGAACGTACTGAAATTATGATTATAATGATCACCATACCAAGGGTCCATGTATGTTATATAATCTGTTCCATTTGTCCCTTTATAAAATCCATCAAGTACTAGAAAGTGTCCGATGTTAGCTCCATTTTGCCACATAATGAGTGCAATCATCGGCTGATTACTATTAATTTGACTTTTGAACCAATCATAAGATTTTGCTCCAGAACTTATAGCTGAGCTAACACCATATCCCGATAATCCATATTGTATTTCACGTGAAGTTGCAGGATTATTATATGATCCACCCTTAACATACCTAACATACTGATCTTGTGAAGGAGTTTTCCCAAAATAATTTAAAACTGAAACCGAAGTGCCTGCCCAACACCAATTTGATCTTTCTTGTAATATGTTAGGTACAGATAATTTACGGTCTGTTGGTGTACTTGGGGGATTTCCATTAATATACGCTGACGTTACATATACTTTTTTTCCATCTTTAAAATAATAAAACCAACGATTATCTAAATTTCCTGTCCAGTAATCTTTAACCGCTTCACCATACTCCCATCCTTTAAAAGATACTTTTTTATTTCCGGGAATCACATCTACAATATTTGCATTCAAACTTTTTGCCTCTCTAACATTTACATTCAATGGAGCTGTTGTTCCTGAAAATTCAACTTCTTCTGCTATTATTTTCTGAACACCAATAAAACTAAATGTGAAAAACAATAAAAACATACAAACAATAAAATGCTTTCTTTCCTTCATTTCTCCACCCCTTCATTAGTACTAAAAAACATCAACAATTCATCCTTATTAATTGTTCAAGCTTAATATTACATACTAACGAAAAATGACTTCTCATAAAGTGAAACTTTAATCAGTAGTGGTTTTATTCATCCCCCACGATTATTAGTTGAACCAATCGGGCTGCCCGGCAAATAGCGGGATAAATTCCAATACAAAAAAGGAGCCTATAAATTTTTATAGGCTCCTTTTTATTTCGTCGTTATTACTTAGCTAATTCTTTCGTACCCTTCATTACATCAATGAAGAATCCCCAGTTATTCACTACAGAAGAGATACTGATATGTTCATCTGGAGTGTGGACGTTGAAAATGTCTGGTCCAAATGAAATTGCATCTAATTCAGGCATCTTTTGAACGAATGCGCTACACTCAATCCCCGCATGCACAGCGAAGATTTCAATTTCTTTATTGTATTTTTCTTGATGTACTTTTTCAAATAAATTACGAATTTGTGAGTTTGGATTGTATGGCCATTCTGGATACTCTGACTCTATTTCAAATGTAGCACCAACTAATTCAGCAATATATTTGATTTCTTCTGCAACATGTTGTTTTAAACTACTTACAGAACTTCGCACTTCGTTACGTAATTTAATTTCATCTTGCAACGTTTCAATAACGCCTAAATTTGTTGAGCTTTCTACAAGACCTTTAATATCCATGCTCATACTTTGAATACCATTCGGAATTAAGAATAATGATGAAATAAGCTGCTTTTGTGTCTCTTTAGCAAATACTTTTTCAACTGTTTCATCCAATTTTGTCAGTGTAACATGAACATCTGGATCAACAGCACGCATTTCTTCTTGTAATACACGTGTCCATGATTCTAGTTTTTCTTCTACTTGTCCTACATCTTCTGTACGAATTAAAATTGTAGCTACACTTTCACGCGGAATTGCATTCGTTTTTAATCCGCCGTGAACTTCACTTATGTAAAACTCCGTACGTGCTGATAAATCACGTAATACTCGTCCTAATACTTTGTTCGCATTACCGCGTTGTTTATCAATCTCCATACCAGAATGTCCGCCTTTTAGACCACCAACATATAGACGGTATGCATCCATATTCGCTGGCGCTTCATCCCAAATTACGGGAATTGTTTCAACAGCTTTCGCACCACCTGCACTACTTACAAGTAATTTATGATCTTCTTCAGAATCAATATTTATAAATATCTTTCCTTCAAAATGATTTGGATCAATAGCAAAAGCCCCGCCCATTGTCGTTTCTTCTTCAGTAGTGATAACGACTTCAAGTGCTGGATGCAGAATTTCTTTCGAATCTAATAAAGCTAATGCATACGCAACTGCAATACCATTATCAGCACCTAGAGTTGTTTGATTTGCATATAACATGTCCCCAATGATTCGTAATTCAATTGGATCTTTTTCAAAATCATGTACTGTTGCTTGATTTTTTTCGCAAACCATATCCATATGACCTTGAATAATAATAGCTGGTACATTTTCATAACCAGCTGTTGCTTCTTTTTTAATAATGACATTTAATGCTTCATCTTGAATGACTTCTAAGTCACGCTCTTTTGCAAAGCCCACTAAATAATCACTAATTTCCTTTTCATTACCTGATCCTCTAGGAATCTTTGAAATTTCTGCAAAATGATAAAATACAGGGTGCTTTGTTAATTGTTCTAAAGTAGAATACATTTTTCAAGCTCCTCTCAAAATGAAAAAATAGTATGTAAGTCTTTTATCATTATAC
>NZ_JBNLYE010000402.1:0-3355 GCF_050172095.1 Bacillus sp. GMs2/2 | reverse complement strand
ATTAACGAAAAGAGGAACTTTTATGACAAATACAAACGAAATTACAAAAGAGAAAATTATGGAGGCTTTTCATTTCAGACATGCATGTAAAGAGTTCGATCCTATGCACAAAATTTCAGAAGAGGATTTTAAATTCATTTTAGAAACAGGCAGATTATCTCCTTCTTCTTTTGGATATGAACCTTGGAAATTTATTGTCGTACAAAATAAAGAATTAAGAGAAAAACTACAACCGTATTCATGGGGCGCTGGTGGGCAACTTGCAACAGCAAGCCATTTCGTCATTGTTCTTTCAAGAAACATTAAAGATATGCATTATGATGCAGAGTATATTAAATATATGATGAACGATATTATTGGATTGCCTGAAGACACTCAAAAAATTAGATATGAATTCTTCAAAAAGTTCCAGGAAACAGATTTTAACTTATTACAATCCGATCGTACTGTATTTGATTGGGCATCTAAACAAACTTATATTGCTTTAGGTAATATGATGACGAGCGCAGCTCAAATCGGCATTGATTCTTGTCCGATAGAAGGATTCGATAAAGAGAAAGTAGACTCCTTACTTCGTCAAGAAGGCATTATACAAGGCGATAATCTTGAAGTATCAGTTATGGTTGCCTTTGGTTACCGTAAAGAAGATCCAAAACGTGATAAAACAAGACAGACTATGGATACAATTGTTGAATGGATTAAGTAATATAGCACACACAAATAATGCTCCTAATAGCTGGATACTTATACTAAAGAACTATTAGTCGTTTTTCTTATGTATGAATTTGGTTTTTCATGGAAAGATATGTTAGTATGTATACAGTTTGAGTGCTCTATTTTTAGAGTCGAACAGGAGGAGAATGAATATGTCTGATATTGAAGTTGGCGAAGTGTTTACTCTTAGTGATGAGAATAACGAAGAGCAAGAAGTAGAAGTACTTGGAGCGATGGATGTCGAAGGTGCAGAATATATTGCAGTTGCCTTTGTTGAAGATATCCAAACAGAAACTGAGGAAGACATTGATATTTTCTTTTTAAAAGTAGAAGAAGATAATGAGTTTTCATACATTGAAAATGATGAAGAGTTTGATAAAGTATCTGCTGCGTTTGAAAAGATTTTGGATGAGCAAGAGCAAGAATAGTATGAATGAAAAACACGAGGGCGGATGCATATCCGCCCTCGTGTTTTTATTCATCACTCATTCAGTGATTTATGCAGTAACTCCAGTACATCTTTCATCGCAAAAGGTCCATCTTTTTTAACATGCTCCGCAAATTCTGAAACGAGACGTAATGTTCTCACACTTTCGATTGGATGTTCTCCTGATGCACTTTCAGCTGAAAGCATAACTGCATTCGTCCCGTCCAGTACAGCTTGAAACACATCAGTCACCTCAGCCCTTGTTGGAATAGAATGATCTACCATAGATTGAAGCATTTGTGTTGCTGTAATGACATATGTATTCGTTCGATTACATTCCTGAATCATCATTTTCTGTAAAAGCGGAATGCATTGATACGGTAACTCTACTCCTAAATCGCCCCTTGCAATCATAATTCCATCTGCTTCTTTACATATATCTTGAAAATTCTCGATTGCTTCCATCGTTTCTATTTTTGCAATTACATTAGGTGACGTTTCTTTATACTGTTGTATAAATTCTCGTATTTCTTTTATATGACTAGGTTTTCTTACGAAAGAACACGCGATAAAATCAACATTCTCCTCTAAAAGAAACTGAATATCTTTTTTATCTTTCTCTGTAATAGCTGGTAAACGAACAGCCGCATCTGGTAAATTAACTCCTTTATGAGATGAGATATTGCCACCTGTTTTTACCTTCGTTTCTATTTTGTCCGTACTTATCTTTTCAACAATTAATTCAACTTCTCCATCATTAATTAAAATTCTACTGCCTACTTTCACATCATTCGGTATTCCTTCATAATCAACACTCGCTTCTGTATTACTCCCTGTAACTGGTTCTGTATGTAAAATAAAAGAATCTCCTGCCTGAAGTGTAATTTGCCCTCCCTTCACTTCACCTAATCTTATTTTAGGTCCTTGTACATCACCCAAAAATTTAATAGAGTCATCTAATGATTTCACTAAACGAATGATGTCTTTATGACTTTCATGCGTGCCATGCGATAAATTCAGTCGAACAATTTTCATACCATTCTTTATTAACTGCGCTAACGTTTCTTTATTATTACTTGCGGGTCCAATTGTACAAATTCGATCGATTGTCATTTTTGTCACCATCCTTTTTTTAATAAGTTTCCCATATGAACTTAAAAATAACAGAGATTCTGACATGAATAGATTTAAATTTACATGAATTTCATAAAATTAAACCTGTATCCCTTGTTGGCTAAGCATTAGAAGATATATTCGCTTTTTTGCAAATGAAGACATGTTGAATCGAAAGTAAAAGAAAAGTTAAGTATGGGATAAATCATTGAGAGTTTCGAAATTTTCATATATTGTATGAATTGAGTTCGAACTCAAAAATTTAAAAAGGTGGGAAAATTAGTGAATATGAAAAAATCTTTATCGGTGACAACTTTAGGGTTAGCGGTTTTAGGTTTTGGTTTTACTAATAACGCAAGTGCTTCAGAGGTCGATGCTGTAGACAAGCAGCCCGTTTTAGTTGACTTTGATACAATTCAATCAACAAAAACATCTAGTGTTCCTAGTTTGACTATTGCAGCTGCACCTAAGAATGACTCTAACATTAGCGTATATACTCCCTTTTTTGGTAACCCATATGCAGTTGCTAAATCGAAATCAACTACGACCGAAGACTATGTTTATGCAAAAGCAAGAACTTTCAATGGCGATGGCTCATTAGTAAATACGAAAAGTAATAGTGCAAAAAAATCATCCTTTGTAAGTGCTACAGCGACCAACACAAGCATTTATTATGGAGATGATTACGCTATCGGTAATCATACCTATAAATTAAGTGGTTATAATGATGTGAATCACGAAACAAAAGCTTTCTGGTAAGAAAGAGAAAAAAGATATGCATCTTGCATATCTTTTTTCTCTAATATTTTACATATATTGAGGTGCTATTTATGAAACAAATATATATTATTAGCGGTGTTTTACTTATTTCATTACTTACAATTTATATTTTGTTCAATACTTCAATCATACAACCTCATCCACCCTCCATAGAAAATAAACGAGAGCAACAAACCAATACTATTTCTTACGGATTGAAGGATAATCAAGGCCAACACATTAACAATGGCAGTACAATTACTAGTGAGGATAATAAAATTAATGTAACATTATCATTCGTACATACTATTAATGAAAACCGAAAATATGGATTAATTGTTC
>NZ_JBNLYE010000401.1:0-3382 GCF_050172095.1 Bacillus sp. GMs2/2 | reverse complement strand
ATTTACAAGGACCAGAACAAAAATATTACTCTCACTTTTGGAAATATGAAGTAGGAAGCGCATTAGAAGACAGCACACAGGCGATTTTAAACCGATTAGATATCTTCCGTAATACGTTGTATTTAAAGCGTATGTATGGGCAAACAGGATTTTCCTTAGAAATTCGAAAGTGGATGGATGAAGGGCACCTTATCTTTTATGATTTAGCGGGAATGGGAAAAGAAGATACATTGCTTACAGTCGGTTACATTTGTAATCAATATCACCGTATCGCCCAACAGCGGCCGCATGGTTCAAAACTACATTTAGGAGTTATAGATGAAGCACATGACGTGCCAGTACCCGTTCTTCCGAAAATTATTGCAAAGGATCGGAAGCATGGATTTGGATTATGGGTGATTACCCAGCAAGTTTCGGGACAGTTAGACAGAGAGCTAACAGATATGTTAACAGAGGCGGGCGGAAATTACTTTGTATGTAGGCAAGGTCATAATTCCGCGAAAACGTTAGAGGGCATTATGCAAAAGCAATTCCGTACAGAGTATTTGCAGAACCTTCCTAACTTAGTTGTAGCGATTCAAACGCAAGATTATATCAGAGGTGAGGCAAAAAATGTGTGGTGTACTATACGTGTTCCACCATTAGACCGATACCTACCAAATGGAAAAGCGGCGAATTATAAAAACGAAAAAGAAATTCATGCATCAAATGAATGGACCAGAGCAAAGATTCATTCTTTAGAGCAACAAAATGGGAAAGCAGGATTAGAGATCGACAAGGAAATTGATGAGTTTCTATATGGAAAAGGCAAGTATCAACAAGTCGAAAAAGTCAATTTAACCAAAGAAGAACCTGTTGTGACTTCGGGGCTAGATGAATTAGAAGAAAAAGCACCTTCCAATGAAGAAGTGAAAGAACCTGTTTCCGAAATAAAGCCAGTCGAATCCACACATCAAGCGCAAATTATCCCATTTCGAAAACAAGCTACCGAAGCAGTAAAAGTGAAAGAAGAAAAACAAGAAGTGAAACAGCCAGAAACACAAATAAAAGAATCAGAAATAGAACTTCCAGAAGAAACGCTGATCATCGAACCATCAAAGGGTGAGGATGAAATGGAGGCTGTTATGAAAGGAGAAAAAAGCATTTTCGATATGTGGGAAAAGGAGTAGAGACTATGTGCAGTATGTTGCTATTGGAAGAAGACCAAAACTTACTCATGGATATACACAATCACATCTATGTTGATATGGAGTATATAACAGAAAAAGTATATCCGAACCATAAGAAAAAATCAGTATATTACCGTTTGAATCGTTTGGTACAAGAAAAATATTTAAAAAATGAATTACTTCCCATACCTGTTTCAAGAAACCAGGTTCGGAAATCTGGAAGACCGCAAAACGTATATACGCTTGCGGCAAAGGGAGTAGAAACAGTTTGTGGATTAAGAGGGAGTGTACATTGGAAAAGTAGTTGGTCCCAACGTTCGGCATCCTTTGTGTATCACAGTTTAATGTTAGCAAAGATTGAATGTGCCATGACATTAATATCGAAGAGAGAAGAAAGATTGGAACTAAAGGAATGGATTAACGAACCGCGGGCCACATTCCAATATGCAAAAGGAAAAAATCGTGTCATACGCCCAGACGGGGTTGCGGTAATTGGATTAAAAGAAGCGATTGATAAAAACATTGGTGTATTCATGGAAATGGAACGTTCTTACGGATCAAAAGAAGTATTAGAAAAAAAGATCATCCGTTATAACGATTTCATGACGCAAGAAGGAAAAAAGGCAGATTATCGGACACATGCTGGTATGGGATATGAAATACCAATATGGCGCCTGGTATTTGTTGCAGGTAGTGAAAGTAGGGAAAAAGAATTGATTCGCTACTTAAAAGGAGTAAGCAGTCCAGAAATTCCAGTTTATATCACACTGTTTCAAGATATATTGCAAGACCCATTCGGGAATATTTATCGGAATATTCAAAATCCAAATGAGAAAGTGAGGTTCTAAGAATGTGTTTCGGTTTATTTTATCGATAAGCGCCAGTATTTTTCTGTTGATTGTCTTTTCAGATTGGTTATTTGAAAGAGTACCAGGATCAAGAGAAGCCTGGGAAGTGGTAAAAAGTAAGGTGGTGGAAATTTACTACACGCAAGGATGGGAAGGCGTGTTACTTCTCTTCCTGGTGGTAGTGGGAATATGGAAGATGGCCGATAGTCGATCATAAGGGGGAGATAAACAATGTTTACACATAAAAACACTTATGAAAGAGGAAGTGCGGGAGAAGTTGAAGCTCAATTTCTAGTGGAAATCTATGAGGGAATGGGTTGTGAGGAATTACATGAGATTTGTTTATCTCAAACAGATGTATATATGCAGAAGTTTTATCTGATGGAAAACGGAAAAATCATCGAAATAGAAATTGGATTAAATACAGATGAATTGGAATGGAGGTGTGATGGGGTAGAGCTTACAAAAGAAAAAGCAATATTAGAAATCGAGCATGAAATCAGCTGTTATGACATGTTCGAGCAAGCAAGAATAGACAAAGGGTGGATGTTTAAAGAAAAGGCAAACAAGTTTCTTACAGTTTTAAGAGAAAAGGAGAGTGCATGATGGACGAATTGGAAGGTTTAGAGTTTGTAAGGGCGTTTCGGGCTACAGATGGGGCGTCCTTTGAAGTGGGGAGGGATGGAGACAAACGGTATGTGGTTCATGCTAGATTCCCATATATCACAGGCAGTCAAACGAAACTCAACAATTTTATCAATTATGCAAGAAATGAAATAAAAGATGAATCAACCGCGGTTGGCATGGCTTCATTTGCTTGTGATTGTTACGAACGATCTTTACGCCAGTACCGAAATTGAAAGGGGGATGAATATGGTTCAAAAGGTGAAACAGTGGTTCGCAAAAACATTTGAAAGTAAACAAGGAAAGGCAAGGAAAGCGACAAAGATTCCTTCCTATAAAGGCCGCTTAATTGGAAAATGGGCCTTTTGGCTCCTGTTTTGTTGGATGCTGATTGTATCCATCACAACCGTAGTAAAAGGAAAGGGAGATACAACAGCAAAGGCCAGCACCACTCCAAAGGAAGTCACACAAAAACAAAACCTTGCCTCGCGTCCAGAAGCGATTGAATTTGCGCGGGGATTCGCAAAGGAATACTTTACTTGGCAAAGAGGGGATGAGGGGAAGAAGAAGCGTTCCGAGCGCTTACATCCCTATATACCGAAAACATTTGATCCGCAAGTTGGTTTAGATTTTGTAAGTATGCAATGGGATTCGAATTTTCTATACGCAACTGTATTAAAAGTAGATGAGGTCACAGATAAAGAAGCAAACGTAATTTTTAAAGTGAAATACAAATTAAGT
>NZ_JBNLYE010000400.1:0-3387 GCF_050172095.1 Bacillus sp. GMs2/2 | reverse complement strand
TTCTTATAAGAAAGTAATAAAGGAGAATAGCTATGACAAGCACAGTACTGGAATCAAAAAAAACTAATATTACTGAAGAAGATGTTGAAATTTTAAAAATAATGGCACATCCAATTCGTTTACGTATTGTAAACGAGCTAAGCAAACATAATACTTTTAATGTTTCGCAGCTAACAAAAATTTTAGAGATACCCCAATCATCTGTTTCACAACATTTATCGAAAATGAAGGGTAAAGTACTAAAAGCTGAACGTAAAGGCTTAGAAATTTATTATTCAATTCGTAATAACAAAGCAACTCAAATTGTCGGCATACTTGGATATTAATCCATATATACAATTGCGTAAAGATAGAGTAGTACCTGAAAAGGGTGCTACTCTTTTTGGATTCTATAAACACAACATGACAAATGTTACTTTTTCATAAAAGAACAAGAACAAACTAGGAATTATGTTTTCCTACATTGAATTTAAACGTATATGTCATTAAAAATAGATGCTAGACACTTGGATGCACATAGCTAAACGCAACACATCAAACCACTGGAGGGATACAATGTCTTATAGAACGATTCATACCGATTTTTGAAATGACTATACAAATGCTCGAGATGCCTTGTTAAATGAAGGAATCGTTGAAAGTGGCCATGTTCAATATGAAAGTCAAAAAGGGCTAATCATACGTCCTGCCTACGAAATAGAAGGAGAAATTTATTTTTTCTCGGGAATGAGAGCAGCGGGAAATACGATATACAGTGTACAATTACGCCCTTTTCATAAGCTAAAAGAGGCGGAATACATTCCACTAGAAGAAAAATCTTGTATCACTGTATAAATGAGAGAGATAGCTATCAGCTAGGAAGAGATGGAACAATCTGAGCGATGTTAATTTTCTTCGTTCGTATGTTGATGGGCATAGGAAAGGATTTCACAAATATAAAATAAGATTGACAACGAAAGATTACAAGTGTAATATTCAGTTAAAGATTACACTTGTAATCCGAGGGAGGTGTAATTTAAATTAATGAAAGAATTACCTAAAATTTCAGAAGCGGAGTTAGAAGTAATGAAAGTACTGTGGTCAAAATCTCCACAAACAGCAAATGAAGTGATTGAAGAGTTGGAGAAGAAAATGGATTGGAAACCCAAAACGATTCGAACACTAATTAATCGATTAGTTCACAAAGAAGCAGTTACTTACCATCAAGATAAAGGGCGTATGTACGCTTATTATCCTTTGGTTTCGCAAGATAGTTATTTACAAGTAGAAACGAAATCTTTACTTAAACGTTTCTATGGTGCAGCATTTAAGCCCTTGCTGGTAAATTTCCTGAAAGAAGAAAAGCTGTCTTCAGAAGACATTAACGAACTTAAACGTATCCTGGATGAGAAGAGTGAGGAAAATCAGAGGAAGGATAGATTATAATGATAGAAATGTTTATTAATGTCTATCTTCCTCATTTTTTCGATTGGTTGATAGAGACCACTATTATGGCGAGCATATTAGTGGGCCTAATCTTATGTATCAAGGTCTTGTTTAGAAATAAGTTAACTCCACGTTGGCAATACATGCTATGGATTATATTAATAATAAGACTTGTATTACCTTGGTCGCCAGATAGTTCCTATAGTATCTATTCTGTTCTTACTTACAAGAATAATGATGCATTCATTTCTAGCCGAACCCCTGTAGCTATTTTTCCTTCACAAGAACGCATGCAAGAATTGAAAGGTATAGACAATACAAAGGTTCTTACAAAAGAAGATACTTATACCTCAAGTTCAACACAAACTGATCAGGCAAACAAGTCACAAACAGACAATAATGAAAAGCAGGATGATGGGACGGTTCCATTCTATACAATCTGTATATACATCTGGCTTACTGGCGTTATTCTTCTAAGCTTTGCTACATTTATTATGAACAGGCGTTTACTACTTTACATAAAAAAACAACCTGATATTACAGATGAGAAAATTATCCGGATTTTTGAAAAATGTAAGCAATCTATGTCTGTTCAACGAGATATCCCTCTACTTGTATCTGGAAAGGTTTTCAGTCCAACAGTGTTCGGATTTATTCGGCCCAAGTTGTTATTGTCAACTGTACATATGAAAGTATTAGATGAACAACAGTTACGATATATTTTCCATCATGAATTGGCTCACATCAAGCGAAGAGATGTCGGTGTGAACTGGCTTATGCATGGTTTACTCATTTTAAATTGGTTTAATCCCATTCTTTGGTATGCCTACTCATGTATGCGGGAAGATCAAGAACTAGCATGTGATGCATTAGCTCTTACATGTATAGATGCAGAGGAACAAATCGCGTATGGACATACTATTATTAGCCTTTTGGAACATTACTCAAGTTATTATCAAGTACCGAGTGTGGCAAATTTCAGTAAAAACAAAAGGATGTTAAAAAGGAGAATTCTAATGATTAAAAAATTCCAAAAAAAATCGTATCGTTGGTCTGCGCTAGGAGTTGTGGCAATTATTGCAGTATCATCTGTATCCTTATTAAATGCCCGTGCCGATAAGCCGACTAGCCCTGAGAAACAACAAATAGAAGTGAAAAATAATATGAAAGAATTAAAAACACAAACCGATATTCCTATACATCAAATTGTAGAAAAAATGATTGGTACAAAAGAACAGGCAGAAGCAGAATTTTTTGTTTCAGAAGGAGAATATAATAATTTACTTACAGAAGTTGGAGTGGCGCAAAATCTGTTTACGAAAGAAGAATTTAAGCGATTTATTGATTTAGAAACAGAGGCATATACTTTGGGTAAAAAAGTAAAATTAGTAGGAAGTCCTGACAAGTTAGACCCAGAAGAGCAAAAGAAATATGAGAAAAATGATGAAGAAATAGGACCATTTAGACAGAAAATTTATTCACACTTTAATTTGACTAAAAAGGAAGCACAGGAATATCTTGATTTTCAAATTAAGACACCAACGTATGTAGTAAAAGGGTATAAACTAAGTGGAGAAGATGTTCAAACACCGTTGGCTATTAAAAAAATAGATCCCACTATTGTTTATGAATATCGAAATGAAGATTCCGCATATATGGTGTATCAATCTGCAGTTAGAGATCAAGGAGAAGATTCGCTGAAGGGGATAGTAGGGACTAGTGAAAAGATAACTAATTATGAATTAGTCGGGACAAAAATAAGTTTATCTGAAAATACAAAGGATAAATTTAAAGTAATGAAGATGATTGTTCCTGCAAAAGGAAAGAATAATACTTATCAAGTTACAATTCTTGCAGATAATTTAAGTAAAGAAGAATTAGAGAAAATTATGCTTTCCTGTTTAAAATAAAAAATAGAGTCTCAGAATCAAGTTCCTGAGACTCTATTTTTTATTTCAGTTT
>NZ_JBNLYE010000399.1:0-3404 GCF_050172095.1 Bacillus sp. GMs2/2 | reverse complement strand
AAGATGGAGAAACATTTGAAGATCGAGTATTACATCATTATGAATTTCTTGGAGATCGCCTTACTATTGGAAAGTTTTGTTGTATTGCATCTGGAGTTAACTTTATTATGAACGGAGCCAATCATCGGATGGATGGATTTTCGGCATATCCATTTAATATATTTGGAAATGGGTGGGAGAAGTATACACCTAGTTTGTCTGATTTACCTTATAAAGGTGATACAGTTATAGGAAATGACGTTTGGATTGGTATGGATACAACAATTATGCCCGGAATAAAAATAGGGGATGGTGCAATCATTGCAGCTAAATCTGTTGTGACTAGAGACGTCGCACCATATACAATTGTTGGTGGAAACCCTGCAAATAAAATAAAAGAGAGATTTTCAAATGAAATAATTCAAGAATTATTGCAAATTCAATGGTGGCATTTTGATATTGAAAAAATAACTGGAAATATTGATGCTATTGTACGCGGAGATATTGAACCATTAAGAAAGCTAAAAAGGGAATGGAAAATGGATGACAAATAGTATCATACCTCCGAATTTTGTTAATGATAATAGAACAAGGAGGTGTGATACTATGGCACAAGACGTTTTATGTGAAGTAAACAACTGTAAATTTTGGGCGAACGGTAATAAATGTAGTGCAGAGGCAATTTACGTAGTAAGTCATAAAGGTAAACATGCATCTACAACGGAAGAAACAGATTGCAAAACATTTGATCCAGAAGTGTAAATTCTTTAAGGGTAGCCAAATCGTGGTTGCCCTTTTATTAATGATAGTATTGATAATAAATATCATTTTCATTCATTAATTTTAGCTTTTTTTGTTATTTTTTCATATTTTCTTCATAAGTGATGTAATCCAACTCAATTCATGTTCAATTCGTGATTTACTAAATTCAATGACTTCAGTAATAAAGGCTGAGGTAACCTCTAGAGACTGAATAGCGGTAAGTTGACTATGTAGTACGTTTTGACGTACAGTCAAAATCTCTTTTCTAGCTTCATATTCAAGTTTTTCAAATAGCGCGATACGAACAAGAAATTCTGCATTATTTGTCGCAAGTTTTTCGGGAAACTCTCGTAACATTTCAGAAAAAATTTCTTCTCCTGTTTCTGTTATATCGTACATATTTCGGTTTGGTTTTCCAACTTGTTTATGTATTTTTTTCGTTATAGCACCCATATTTTCAAAGCGCCGAAGGGCAGGGTAAAGCATGTTGTGATTTAATTCAAAATTCTCACCTAAACGATTTTGAACATTTTTTTTGATTTCATATCCATGTTTTGGTCCGGTCGTTAATTCTGCTAGTAGTAAAATATCAACGTACATAAAAATCCCCCTTATATATTTCTCAAGTTCTCTAATGAAAAATCCCCTTTAGTATATGTTAAAATAACATATGATAGTTTATACAACTTTGAACTGCCGACCTATCACTTTTATTGTAAAAGAAAAGGGAGGAAAGAACTATGGCTTCACCTGAAAATGTTATTTTAGTTCATGAAATTTCAAAGCTGAAAACAAAAGAAGAATTATGGAATCCATATGAATGGTATCGTTTGATGAGGGATAATCACCCAGTTCATTATGATGAAGAGCAGGATGTATGGAATGTTTTTTTATATGATGATGTAAATCGTGTTTTATCAGATTATCGCTTATTTTCAAGTAGAAGGGAGCGCAGACAATTCTCAATCCCTCCTTTAGAAACTAGAATAAATATAAACTCTACAGATCCACCAGAACATCGCAATGTACGTTCCATTGTTTCTAAGGCATTTACTCCAAGAAGTTTAGAACAGTGGAAACCTCGAATACAGGCTATCGCAGATGAACTTGTACAACATATCGAAAAATGTAGTGAAGTTAATATCGTTGAACAGTTTGCTGCACCTTTACCTGTTACCGTTATTTCTGATTTATTAGGAGTCCCAACAACAGATCGTAAAAAAATTAAAGAATGGTCTGATATTTTATTTATGCCGTATAGTAAAGAAAAGTTTAATGATCTGGATACTGAGAAAGGGATAGCATTAAATGAATTCAAAGCATACCTTCTACCGATTGTTCAGGAAAAGAGATATCATTTAACCGATGATATCATTTCTGATTTAATTCGAGCTGAATATGAAGGCGAAAGATTAACCGATGAAGAAATTGTAACCTTTTCATTAGGTTTACTAGCAGCTGGGAATGAAACTACTACAAATTTAATTATTAATAGCTTTTATTGCTTTTTAGTAGATTCACCTGGAATTTATGAAGAGTTAAGAAAAGAACCTAACTTAATTTCAAAAGCGATTGAGGAAGTATTACGCTATCGCTTTCCTGTTACATTAGCCCGGAGGATTACAGAGGATACAAATATATTTGGTTCTTTAATGAAAAAGGATCAGATGATTGTTGCGTGGGTTAGTGCAGCGAATTTAGACGAGAAAAAATTTTCACAAGCCTCTCAATTTAATGTACATCGAACAGGAAATGAAAAGCATTTAACCTTTGGGAAAGGTCCTCACTTTTGCTTAGGAGCACCACTTGCACGTTTAGAGGCTGAGATTGCATTAACTACCTTTATAAATGCTTTTGAAAAAATAGAGCTATCTCCATCTTTCTGTTTAGAAAAATGTATATTGGAAAATGAACAAACATTAAAATACTTACCTATTCGATTGAAAGCTAAATAAAAATCTTAACAAGGTGCATACATTTGCATCTTGTTTTTTGTTTCTCAATTGTGAGTTTTCGGTAATCACCTTAATATGGAATTGTATAAAACGTAGAGGAGGATTCTTATGTTGACTTGTAATGGAAGTAAATCATTTCAAAAGTTTATTAAAGGTGTTACAGATCTTATGGAAAACGGTTTATTTGAAGAAGAAATAGTGTGTGGCATTGAAAAGTTACTAGAAGAACTTTTAGAAAAGAAAACATGGCTTCCGTTAGATAAACAGAAGGCCAATTTGACTCAATATGCACGACATTTATTGTATGAAGATCCGCTCAAACGTTTTGAAGTACTAGCTCTCGTATGGAAAGATGGACAATCTACACCTTTACATGATCATGACGGCACATGGGGAGTAGAAGGCGTTTTTTCAGGAAGGATTATGGTGCAGAACTTTATACAAACGAAACAACTTGGAAATTCACTTGTTTATTTAACACATACAGGAAATCTTTATTTGGGAGAAGGAGAAACAGATAAAGTAATTCCACCAGCGGATTGTCATATTCTTGAAATTAGCAAAAATGAAAGCGTTATTACGATTCATGTCTATGGAAAACGGTTAGAAAAGTTTAAAGTATATATACCAACTGAAGAAAAAAATGTGTACATGTGTGAGACAAAATACATTAGTTATAATTCATAGTTTAAAATCCAAAGCTTTTTT
>NZ_JBNLYE010000398.1:0-3424 GCF_050172095.1 Bacillus sp. GMs2/2 | reverse complement strand
AGTTGAAATTAGTGTGAATATAGATGGCAATATTCAAATACATTGTTTAGAAGAATCATATACATCTGAAAAATCGATACGTGAAGCTGTAGCTAACTATGTAAAAGAATGGTTTGATTTAACTACTGATTTAGCTCCCTTTTATACATTAGCTAAACATGATTTACTCCTTCAAGGACCAATTGAACAATATTATGGCCTTCGTACTTTAGGTATTCCAGACTTATTTGAGGCACTTTCCTGGGGAATTATCGGTCAACAAATTAACTTAACATATGCTTATACGCTAAAAAGAAGATTAGTTGAGCAATTTGGCAGTTATGTAGAACGGGACGGTAGAAAGCATTGGATATTCCCATCACCTGAAACAATTGCAAATCTACATGTAGAAGATCTCCAACAATTAAAAATGACGACTAGAAAATGTGAATATTTAATCGGTATTGCGAAGCTTATTACAGAGAGAAAACTATCAAAAGAGGATTTACTGCAAACACAAGATGTAAAGGTTGCTGAGAAACAATTAACTGCTATCCATGGTATAGGGCCATGGACTGCCAACTATGTTTTAATGCGTTGTTTAAGATTCCCTTCAGCTTTTCCAATTGATGATGTTGGTCTCCATAATGCAATTAAATTTATAATAGGCTCCGAAAATAAACCGACTAAAGATGAAATAAAAGACTTTGCAGCAAACTGGGCTAATTGGGAGTCTTATGCGACTTTTTATTTGTGGCGAGTACTATATTAAAAGAACCAAGTAGCACATTTGTACTACTTGGTTCTTTTTTAAGCTTGCTCCTCAAAACGTCTTGCAATTTCTACAATAACTTGAACAGCTTTTTCCATAGTATCTACCGAAACATACTCAAATTTACCGTGATAGTTTTCACCACCAGTGAAAATATTCGGCGTCGGTAATCCCATATATGATAATTGTGATCCATCTGTTCCTCCGCGAATCGGATGAATATTTGGTTCAATGTCTAAACTTTTCATTGCTTCATATGCAATATCAACAATTTCTCTTACTGGTTCAATTTTTTCAAGCATGTTATAGTATTGATCATTCATTTCTAAAACGACTGCATCTTTCCCATACTTCTCTTGCATTTGTTTCACAATATTTTCAATGGTATTTTTACGTGTTTCAAAATTTTCACGATCAAAATCTCGAATAATATAATATGCTTTACTTTGCTCAACATCACCATTTAAAGAGAGTAAATGGTAAAACCCTTCGTATCCTTCAGTATACTCTGGTGCCTCTTCTACTGGTAAATACCCGTTAAACTCCATAGCCAGTTTAGTTGCATTGCGCATTTTATTTTTCGCTGTTCCAGGATGTGTATTCGTTCCGTTAAACGTTAACTTAGCACCTGCAGCATTAAAACTTTCATACTCTAAACCACCTAATGGACCTCCATCCATCGTGTAAGCAAATGATGCACCGAACGCCTCTACATCAAAATGCGCTGGCCCACGACCAATTTCTTCATCCGGTGTAAATGCTACTCTTATTTTCCCGTGCTTAATTTGCGGATTATGTATTAAATGGTTCATTGCAACCATAATTTCTGTAAGACCAGCTTTATCATCTGCTCCTAGAAGTGTTGTACCATCAGTTGTAATAATGGTATGTCCTTTATATGATGGTAATTCTGGGAACTGCTCTGGTGTTAACACAACATTTAGCTCTTCATTTAATGTAATTGCATTACCATCAAAATTTTCATGAATTTGTGGTTTGACGTTTTTCCCTGTAAAGTCTGTTGCCGTATCTAAGTGGGCTAAAAATCCGATTACAGGAACATCCTTGTCCGTATTAGCAGGAAGTGTTGCCATTACATAGCCATTATCATCCATCGTTACTTCTGTTAAACCAATTTCTTTTAGCTCTTCCACTAATAACTTACCAAACTCAATTTGTCCTGGTGTTGTTGGTACTGTATGGCTTTCTTCATTTGATTGCGTATCAATTTTTACATATCTCGTAAATCTTTCAATAAGTTCTTGTTTCAAGTTCATTCACTCCCTTTTATGTTTCTCCTTCCATTATAATCCTTAAAACGAAATATTTTAACTTTTTTGACTGTGAAGATGTATATTTCATTTACATTGTTAGCACTTTTAAACGCATGATAAAAAGACATAATATTTGTACATTAAGACCGTAACAGGTAACATACATAATTATAAAATATGGGAGGTTTTAAAGATGAGGCTAACTCTCTTTCGCTATTTTCTTTTTTTCTTAGGATTAATTTTCTTTGGCCTTGGAAACGCTCTCGCAGTCAAAGTTAAATTTCTCGGCTTGCACCCCTGGGAAGTTTTAAATATGGCTCTCTACCAAAAGTTTGGATGGACCATCGGTACGTGGAGTGTCATATGTGGGTTATGTCTCGTTCTAATATCTTTACTAGTAGATCGAAAATATATAAATGTGGGGACATTTTTGAATGCACTACTTATCGGTCCCATTATGGACTTTTTCTTACAATCAAACATGCTTCCAGAAGCTAGTAATTATTTATGGATAAACTTACTCATTTTATTTTCTGGTATTGCCATTACAGGTATCGGTGGAGGTATGTACGTTGCAGCTGGGATTGGCGCTGGACCCCGTGATGGATTCATGCTTACTATTTCAGACAAAACAGGACTTTCTATTAGCCGTGCTAGAATCATAGTAGAATGTATTGTACTAGTTATTGGATTTATGCTAGGAGGTCCTGTTTTCATCGTAACTTTTCTGTACACCTTTATTCAAAGTCCAATCTTTCAGCAATCATTTAAGATGTTTCAAACACTTTTACATACTTTACATGGCAAAAAGAAAATTAGTGAACATCTTTAAAGTACAGCTTAATACAAATAAATTCACCCTATTTACGACTCTCATCGCAAATAGGGTGTTTCTGTTTTTATCTCGCAATTTAAGAATATATACTACTCATTTACAATAAAAGTATATACATCATCATAAATACAGCCATTTACTTTAATCACATACTTCCCAGGTTTATTAAAACTAATTGTGTATTTATTTAACTGAATTGCTTCTTTATCTCCAGAAAGAATATCAATACTTCTGCCACTTAATACATACAATTCATTTAGATTCATCGTTACATCAATTGTATTGAAATTTTCTACTTTCACTTGCTGTGCTTCCGCAACGCTTACACTTGGTTCTAAAAACAGTAGTCCACTTAATCCAATCGTCCCCGCTAAAGCAACTCCCGCAAACTTTTTAATCTGTTTCATTACAATGACCTCCTTATAGATTTTGTGTAAAGGCAATGTCCCCCTTACACCACAAAGCCTATATGTAATGAAATGAAAAGTAAACGGGGACTGTAAGACAAAATTCTACATCTTTTTCTCCTATTGAATATAAATCCAACGTTTGGAGTTTTGACAC
>NZ_JBNLYE010000397.1:0-3431 GCF_050172095.1 Bacillus sp. GMs2/2 | reverse complement strand
CTCTTTATCTTTTTATATCTGTTTATATATATCTCCGTATGCCACCTTTAGTTGATTTCTCAGTTGTTTATTTTCTTCTTCCATTTTTTTCAGTCTTCGCTTCAACGATTCAATAATTACATCTCTATTGCTATCACTTATCTCACGTTTTATTTGTTTCGATGTAAGGATTTTCGCTTGTTGTTGGCGTAGGATTTCAATTCGTTTACGAAATTTCTGATTATTATACAGGGTTGCTTTAGCGATACCTGCCTCATTTGCTACGCTATTAAAATTAATATTCTGATTGGCTCGTAAGAGCCTTTGAATCGCTTCATCAACCTTTTGAGAAGTAATTGCCTTTCTGGATGCATGAATTGCTTTTAACTGCTCTGTACGATCATAACTAGTCATGTTTCACACCATACTTTCGTTTTATGCGATTTTGTCGACCAAATATAATATTCCCTTCTCGAATATTGTTTAAAATCCTTTGATATCGGTGTAAATTTCGTTCATGCTTTTCAATCATATCTTCACGATTATGCTGTTTAGCTACTTCTACAGCTCTTGCTGTTGTTTTTATGTGTAACTCATATTTTTCAATATCCAGTTCTGAAAATCCAATAGCCAAGTCTTTGCAAGGGCTACCACTATTGCATGTCAAACAAGGTGGAGCTTCCATATGTGGACAATCTCCTTTTAATCGTGCATGACACGTTCCATAAGGATTATCCATTGCATTTAGTTTATGCTCTTGCCAGAGTGCTTGTAATATATCCTTAGGAATATCTTCACCAGCATTAATTTTTTGTACCTCACCGTTCAAGTCAAAGCTGAAGACTCCTTGATTTATAACAGATTCGAATGCTTTTCGTTTAGTTTCATCTAATAGCTTAGCATATCGTAAAGTCATTTCGGGGGAAGCATGAGCAAGTAATTCCTGTACCGTTAAAATATCTGCACCTCCATTCAATAACTTTACAGCATACGTATGACGAAATTGGTGGGTCTTAAAACGAAAGATATCACCATTTTCATCTACAATATTTTTCTTTTTTGCTAATTCATTCAAATGTTTTCGAATCCATGCTTGTGTATAGGGCTTACCTTTTCGTATCCCTTGATATCGTACAAAAATGTATTTTTCTGGATTATTATCTTGTGTGCTATTTTCTTTGGAATTTGAAATTAAAACCGAAAGAATTTTTGCGAGCTCCTCATCAATTGGGATTCGATGACCTTGTACAAACGTTTTTTCAATATCAGTTACAATAGAATATTTACCATTCAATTGTACAAGGCAATCTGTTGTAAGTTCTAATACATCTGAAATGCGAAGGCCTGTTTTAAACGCTACCCATACCACCGGTATGATGTCTTTATGTAGTTCGTTAAGATGAGCGAATAATTGTTCCAGTACAAAGTCAGGAATATAATCAATTTGCCCATAGGGCTTTTTTTTCACTTTTGGTTTATCTCCTGGGAAAATTAATAATCTTACATTTGTAGTTGGGGCAATGTCGTATTCGTATTTTTGAATATCTCCTAAAAACTTACTGATAATCTTTAAACCTTCTGATATATATCTTTCTGGATTTTCAATTTTTTTATTTTTGGTATCTTCATGAAACCATTGAATATATAGCTCCATGTGAGATCGTTTGAGACCTTTCAAATCATTCCATGTTGGTTCTAATGAAAATATGAAAGAAAAAAATTTAGTTAAAGTTCTTGAATAAACTCTTGCTGTAGCGAATGAAAGATCTTGTCGTCCCATTAAACGTTGCTTAATATACTTTTTGGTACTATGTCTTATTTTCATTGGTTCTATTCCAGTAAAATCAAGAAAATGTGCGGTTAAACTTTTGCTGTAGTATATCCCATATTGGCTATGTAATATCCGTACATCCCAACGATCTTTTTCCCATTCATTACGCGAATCTGCTAACACCAAGAAGTTGGAATGAATGATACGAAAATAGGTTGCTGCGGGGGATTTATGTGTATATTCGTCGAACATTGTGGTCTTTGATGTCTTTGTTGTGGGAATTCCATGTTGTTCTAACCAAAACAACCATTCCCGTTCAGCCCTCTCCATATCCAAATCAAATAAAGAGGGAAGGTAAGGGTACTTTTCGTTAAGAAAAATGGATAATTTCGTTAAAAGTGCGGCTTTTTGATTAAAACCGCTACTTAGTGCCCACTGTTCTTTGAATAATTTTTGATACCATACATATTTTATTTCAAGATTAACAGTTGGACTATTTATTCGAAAATGTACATTTCGACGTTTCCCCTTGTAATTATCCGCCATTTTCCGAAATTGAGGGATACTTTTTAAAAATTTGATATTCCAATTGTTATTCATTAAAAAATAGGGATTGTCCACACGCTTAGTGGTAACAGATCCATCAGATTGGATTGTTTTTTCTATATAACTAGAAAGCTCATACTTCAATCGTTCATGAAAATTTACTTCTCCTATATTTATTTGTCGTTTTCGCTTCATATTTACCACCTTCAGCTTTTTTCATCGATTTTAAATGCATATTGTGCTTTTTCCCAATCCTTACGGATATCTTCGTCCGAAGGATGGAGATACAAATTCATTGTTGTTTGAATTTGAGCATGTCCTAGTCTCTCTTGTACTTGTTTGATGTCCTTTGTCTCTTGGTAGTATATGGTGGCATGTGTATGTCGTAACAAGTGAGGATGAATATCAATTTTTGTTTTCTTTCGCAATCGTTTAAAGAGGGATTCTACATCGCTATAATTCATAGGTCTACCCATATTTCTTCCACGTAGCTTAATAAAGACAAAGTTTGTTTCAATATCCAGTTCATCAATAATTTCATATAGATAATCATCATACAAATCCATAAGGTGTTGTGATACAAATATCTCTCGTTCTCCTGTTTTGAGCTTTGCACCATTCTCTAATTCTCCTCGATCCCTCAAGCGAATCCGATGTCCTTTTTTGTAGTCAAATATAAAGTCTTCCAAATATAGAGAAAGAGCCTCTCCAATACGTAATCCCGTTTCAAACAAAAGTTGAATAAGAAAAGCATCTCGTATATTTGTAGTAGCTGTGAAAGTTTGTCGCACTTGCTCTTTTGTTAGTATTTGAATTCTTTTACGAGGCTCTTTTACTTTTAATACATTCCGAATAGAGGGCTTATTCTTATTAATATGATGTAGAAAACTCTTATATCGTGTTCTTCCTCCTGCATAAATCTGACGCATTAGTTTTTCATTCATGTCTTTTGATATTTCTTCGTTACGGTATAAATAATCATAGAAATTTGTAACAGCAGTAACGGTTAAGTTTACTGTTTTTTCAGTCTTTTTTGATTTCACAGGAGTAATAGATGCTACATTTAAACTAGTATACGGATGACGTAACCAACCAACAAAATCTGCTAAGTCTTCTAGTTTTATTTCTTTGTAAT
>NZ_JBNLYE010000396.1:0-3474 GCF_050172095.1 Bacillus sp. GMs2/2 | reverse complement strand
TTTCGATTTGAATTTACAACGAAGCTGAAAGAATACTTAGACGATGAGAAGGATGAAAAAATAATAAAAGATGGACATAGAGATGTAATTTTTCACTATTTATATGCGTTAGAGACTGAAATTGGCGTTGTTAAAAATCCTAATTTTACTTTTTTTGCATCAGGAAGACGTTCACATATAGTGTTAGAAAACGTTGAATTTAAAACAGAAGTAAATGTAAAAAGTAATATAATTGAAATTACAAAAATAGTGGATAATGTAGTTATTCCGTTAGATACTATCGTAGCGAAGGATCGGGAATTATTTGCCCTTGGGCGTAATGAGAAGTTTAGTGTACAAATATTAGAGCAGTATCTCTTTGATACATTTGGAGATAAGTTAGGCTTATAATGAATAGAATGTGGTACGTATTTATAGGTAGTGAATTTTAGTTTGTATTACTTGCGTTTGACCTCTCATTTAATTTGTACTACAATTCGTAGTGTGAAAGGAGTCATACGATGTTTACGCAAAACTATAGGTTAAATGAGCAAGGATTAAATCATTTCTTTGGACCGCTTGAAGCGAAGATTATGGAGATTGTTTGGTCTAGCGATGGTATTACGATTAAAGAAGTCCAGCAGAAATTAAGTGAAGAATCGCCTGTAAATTTTAATACTGTTATGACAGTTATGAACAGGTTAGTAGAGAAATTACACTTAGAAAAACAGACTGTGAAAAGAAGTGGCATATATCGTGCTATACAAACGAAAGAAGAATTCTTATCCAATCAAACGAAGAAAATGACACAGGAATTAGTGGGGGAATTTGGAGATTTAGTTATAACACATATGATAGATGAGTTAGAGCAGGCTGATCCGAATTTAATAAAAAAATTAGAAGACAAATTGAATCAGTTAAAAAAAGAGGATCGATGAAATGAAATGGAAAATGCGTAAAATCGTATTGTTAGCGCTCATTGTTAGTACCCTCTTTTTCAGCTTGTTATTGTATTATGTTACATATCCATTTCTCTTTCAAAATAAGGCATTCTTCCTTTCAAAGTTTTGCTTGTTTCAGTTAGAAAAACATATGAAAGAACTATCAATGGTTCGTATTATAATAGCGGGGTTATTATTAATTACTGTATTGATTGTGTGTAAAAGAATTTGGCGGCAATTTTTCTATAGTAAAAAAGTACAAAAAGTACTTATCCCATTTATTAGAAAAGGGAAACAAATATATATACTGCCGACTGCGGAAGTTGCAGCGTTTACAATTGGATTATTCCGTCCGAAAGTTGTCATGTCGGAAGGTTTGCTTCAGACGTTTTCAGATGAAGAGATTGATGCGATTATTTTCCATGAAGAATATCATCAAAATAATTGGGATCCGCTAAAATTATTTTGTTTTACGTTATTAGCAGAAGGAATGATGTACATCCCGATATTAAAAGAATTGTTACAACGATATCATACGTATCAAGAGTTAGCAGCAGATAAATATGCGATGCAAAAAATGGAATCTTCATTTGAGTTAGGTAGCGCATTATTAAAATTAATTAAAATAAAGACAATGGAAAATCGATGTGTTACAGCTTCATTTGCAAAAACAGCAATAAATTTACGAATCGAGCAAGTGTTAAATGAAAAGGTTGCTAAGCTTACTATTCCGTTACATACGAACTCGGTATATGTAACAGTAGGGTTATTCTGTGTGTCAATTGTACTTATTGTCGGAGAGTGCATATAGCCTCTTTTTTTAAGAATAAACACTACTATATGTAGTGTGGATAGAGGTGTTGTCATTTATATCATTATACTTTTTATCGCTATATATATCTTATTTATCATATATTACAGGTATTTTATTGTATACAAATCAAATGACGAAAATTACAGCATTCTTTATTCGTCTATTTGGTGGATTTACAGGTTTTTAAAAATGAGGAGGAAGAAAAGTGAAGAAACTAATTGCTATTATACTAGTAGGTGCTCTCGTTTGGGCGGGGGTTAACTTTTATAATTCAAAGAAAGAAGAAAAGGAAAGAAAAGCGAAACAAGCAGAGTTACAAGAGAAAGAAGTATTACCACAAGTAGGTTTTAAAGCACCTGGCATCACATTAAAAGGATTGGACGGAAAGTTGCAGTCGTTAAATGATGCCAAGGGAAAACCGTATATTATTAATTTTTGGGCATCATGGTGTGGGCCGTGTGAAATGGAGGCACCTGACTTAGTTCATATGTATGATAAATATAAAAAGGATGTTGAAATTTTTGCGGTGAATGCAACTGTTAGTGACCCAGTACAAGAAGCAAGCGCATTTGCTAATCGCTATGGATTTGAGTTTCCGGTTCTACTAGATATGGACGGAGTAGCTGGACTAGATTATAAAGTATTCTCTTTACCGACGACATTTTTTGTTAATAAAGATGGAATTATAGTAGATCATGTACGAGGTGTATTACCACCAGATCAATTAGAAAAGAAATTTAAGAAATTGATTGAGAGCTAAAAGGGGATTTCGTGATGATGGAGTGGATCGTGAGATTACAACCCGTATCTCTTATAATTGGAAGTCTATTTGGATTTATGTTGATGAAACGAAAGATGAGGCATCAAAATGCATCATATGAAAAAATGATGGATGCCGTAACAAATGCGTTTCTTATCATCGTATTTGTATGGAAGTTTGCACCAGCAATTTTAAATCCTGTATGGGCTTTTGGGGCGCCAGTGCAAGCAATATTAGCTATTGGAAGTATGCAACATATTGTAGTAGGATGCGTAATTGCTAGTGTATACATTGTTTGGAAAAGTAAAAAGGAACAATTTTCACTTCGTATTTTACTTGATGTACTCCCTTTTGGATTGTGTGTGTGCACTATCTTTTATTTTCTATTACATCATGAAGTAGGTGCACCAACGACACTACCATGGGGAATGAAAATATATGAATCTAAACTTTTATATCACCCTATATTCGTATACGAGATCATCCTTGCTCTTTGTATAATGGGCTTGTTATGGATGAAAAAAGAAAGGCTCGGAAATGGAAAGAATATAAGTGTTTTTCTAATTATTGAGGGTTTTGCTCAAATCATTATTTCGCTTGTTAGTGAACAAAATTCGGTTCTGTTTGGTCTATCAGCACAGCAAATAATGAGCTTTTGTATTATTAGTTTAGGGATTTTGTTGGTGCCGAAAAAATAAAAGATAGCCATGTACAGAGAGTATCTGTGTATGGCTATCTTTTATAAGCGTATTATTATATTATAGAAACCTAAAAACCCCTTTATTAGGGGTTTTTAGGTTTCTATAGGTCTGCATGTGTTTCTTGTTTATCTGTATCCCATTTTGGAAGTTGTTTTGCTTGTTGATTTTCAGTGAAATTATTAAAGCCAAAAGCAAGTATGCATGTAAAGGTTAAAATAGCTAAACTAATCTTTTTCATTATCTTAGTGCCTCCTTAGTTAATAATTTTTGTTTTGCTTC